>DASQXF010000211.1:0-6500 GCA_035639895.1 Xanthobacteraceae bacterium | reverse complement strand
CCCGCCGATCGGGGCGATCACGATCGGACTGTCATATTTCACGCCCAAAATTTCGCTCGACATGTCGACCTTGCTGACGTCGACAAGGCGGCGGGGGCGCAGCTGGAATTTCGAAAAATCCTCGCGGTTCGCGCGTAACGTGAGTTCGTCATCGATGCCGGAGGCCATGTAGCCGAAATGCGCCGGCGGAACGTTGTGCCGGCACACCGGCTCGAAGTCAAAGACGTTGATCGCCTCCTTGGGCGACTTGATGAGCTCATCGGCGCGCATGGGCGCCCACATCAAAGGATCGGGAAGTTTGGTCCCGGGCATGAGCCCTTCGCCGGCGAAAGCGCCGCCAGCGCCGAGCAGCGGGCTTGCCGCAAGGAACTGCAGGAATTTGCGCCGGCTGGCGGCGTGAGCGGCGAACGACGACATGGCGAGCCCTCCCTCAAGCGCGCTGGGCCACGTCGCCCCAACTCTTTCAGTTGGCATGGACGCGGCATCCGGTCCATCCTACACATCGCCGAACTCCACACACAATCGCCCGCCCCATATCCACAAGAGGCTCGCTCATGCATACCCCGGCCGAAAAGCGCGCGATGTTTCGCAAGCTGCACGCAGAGGGATGCTTCGTCATCCCCAATCCCTGGGACATTGGTTCGGCCCGCTACCTGCAAGGGCTGGGATTTAAGGCGCTCGCCACCACCAGCGCCGGCTTCGCCTTTACCCAGGGACTGCCCGACGGCGGCGTCTCCCGCGCCACCATGCTCGCGCATTTCCGCGAGATCGCGGCGGCAACCGACGTCCCCGTGAATGCCGATTTCGAGGGCGGCTTTGCCGATGAGCCCGAGGGCGTGGCCGTGAGCGTGAAGCTATGCGTCGAAACGGGGGTCGCCGGGCTGTCCATCGAGGACTCGACCTCCGACCCCGCGGTCCCGCTCTACGACTTCGAGCTGGCGCTCGCACGCGTGCGCGCCGCGCGCGCAGTAATCGATGCAGCGGGCGGCGACGTGGTCTTCACCGCGCGCAGCGAAGGCTTCATTCGCGGGCGGCCGGATCTCGATGAGACGGTGCGTCGCCTCAAGGCGTTCGCGGCCGCGGGCGCCGATTGCCTCTACGCGCCAGGAATCAAGACGCGCGAGCATATTGCGGCGGTCGTCAAGGCCGTCGCGCCAAAGCCAGTGAATTTTCTCATGGCGACCGCAACCGATCTGACCGTGAAGGATCTTGCCGACCTCGGCGTCCGCCGCATCAGCCTGGGCGGCACGCTCGCCCGCGTCGCCTGGACCGCGGTCACCCGTGCGGCGCGCGACATCGCCACAGCCGGCAAATTCGACAGCTTGGCCGGCACCATGGCCAATGCCGAGCTCAACGCCTTCTTCAGCGAGGATGCGAAGAAGCGATGACGGACGCCTGCGAGCCGCATCCTGTCACCGGGCAACCGGTCGGGTTGCCAGTCGATGCGACGCCGGCACAGCGCCCCGGGGCCGTGACGCTCGAGGGCCGCTACGGTCGGGTGGAAAAGCTCGCCGCGCGCCACGGTGCCGACCTCTGGCGCGCGTATGCCGGACACGATCACATGTGGACCTACATGTCGACCTACGGGCCGTTTGCGGACGAGACGGAATTTGGCAAATGGTTCGAGAGTCGGTTGCCCCTGGAAGACCCCTACTCCTACGCAGTCGTTGATCGCGCCGGGCATGCGCTCGGCATCGCAACCTTGATGGAGATTCGCCCGGCCATGCGCGTGATCGAAGTCGGTCACATCGCCTATTCGCCGGCGCTGCAACGCAC
This sequence comes from Xanthobacteraceae bacterium, assembly GCA_035639895.1. Classification (GTDB taxonomy): domain Bacteria; phylum Pseudomonadota; class Alphaproteobacteria; order Rhizobiales; family Xanthobacteraceae; genus VAZQ01. The sequence goes on along the minus strand of DASQXF010000211.1, from coordinate 4,724 downwards.
GCCGCTCGGCACCGAGGCGCAATATCTGCTGGCGCGCTACGCGTTCGAGACGCTGGGCTACCGGCGCTACGAATGGAAGTGCAACGCGCTCAACGCCGCTTCGCGCCGCGCGGCACTGCGCTACGGCTTCGTTTACGAGGGCACGTTTCGGCAACATTTGATCGCCAAGGGCCGCAATCGCGACAATGCCTGGTTCTCCATGCTCGACAGCGAATGGCCCGTGCGCAGGGCTGCCTTCGAGCGCTGGCTCGCGCCGGAGAATTTCGACGCGCAGGGACGACAGCGGATAGGCTTGAGCGAGTTGAATCGATCTCGTGTCCCGGGCGGGTGAAGCGAAGCGGAACGAGGCCCCGGAGCCCAGGAGACTTAGAAACCTCTATCGTCCGTGGCCCTGGGGCCCGGATCCTCGCTCGCGCGATAGCGCGTCGAAAACGCGCGCAAACGTGCCTTAGGCGCTCGCTCGTCCGGGACACGAGAGTAATGAGCAGGAGCTGGGAGAACGTGCATATTCTAATCACCGGCGCGGCCGGCATGATCGGCAAAAAATTGACCGAGCGGCTCGGCAAGGATGAGGCCCTCGCCGGCAAGGCTATCGACAAGCTGAGCCTGCTCGACGTCGTTGCTCCGGCCAAGCCGGAAAGCTTCAAAGCAAAAGTCGAAACCACCGCCGCTGATCTGGCGGCGCCGGGAGAAGCCGCCAAGGCGGTCGCGGCCCGCCCTGACGTCATCTTTCACCTCGCCGGCGTCGTCTCCGGCGAGGCCGAACTCGATTTCGACAAGGGCTATCGCGTCAACCTCGACGGCACGCGCGCGCTGCTCGAAGCGATCCGCGCGATCGGTGACGCCTATCGGCCGCGCCTCGTCTACACCTCCTCCATCGCGGTGTTCGGCGCGCCGTTTCCGTCCTCGATCCCCGACGATTTTCATCTCACGCCGCTCACCTCCTACGGCACGCAAAAGGCGATCGGGGAAGCGCTGCTCGCCGACTATACCCGGCGTGGCTTCTGCGACGGCGTCGGCATTCGCCTGCCGAGCATCGTGGTGCGGCCGGGAAAGCCCAACAAGGCAGCTTCGGGTTTCTTCTCCGGCATCATCCGCGAGCCGCTGGCCGGCCTCGAAGCGGTGCTGCCGGTTCCGGAGACCGTGGTGCACACGCATGCGAGCCCGCGCGCCGCGGTGGGCTTCCTCGTTCACGCGGCGGGCTTGCCGCGCGATGCGCTCGGTTCGCGCATCAATCTCGCGATGCCGGGCGTATCCTGCACCGTGGCCGAGCAGATCGCGTCGCTGCGCCGCATCGCCGGCGATCGCGTTGCCGCGCGCATTCGCCGCGCCGAGGACCCGCTGGTCGCGCGCATCGTCGAGGGCTGGCCGCAGCGCATCGAGGCGCGCCGCGCGCGTGAGCTCGGCTTCAAGGCCGAGAACTCGTTCGACGAAATCGTGCGCATCCATATCGACGAAGACCGCGCCGGTAGCTTCGTGAGGTGACGTTGCCGCGAAAACGGCGCCTTGCACGCGGTGCGCACCGGTGATGGACAGCGCTCGCATTTCGGCGGACAATCACGCAGCGTGGTCCCGCCATCGACGCTCATGCTGACTCCAAAAGTGTGAGAGCGGGGCAACTCGAGGGAGGAGCGACATGACATCGACAAGCAGGCTGTATCTCGGCGCGGCGGTGATTGCCGTGTTGAGCGGTTCGGCGATCGAGCTCGCTGCGCAACAGCCACCCGCCGTTGCCATCGACAACGACGACATCGGCGGCGTGGTGACCGGCGCAAATGGACCGGAGGCCGGCGTCTGGGTAATCGCGGAAACCAATGACCTTCCGACCAAGTTCAGCAAGATTGTGGTCACTGACGACCAGGGCCGCTACGTCGTGCCCGACCTCCCGAAAGCCAAATACAAGGTATGGGTGCGCGGCTATGGCCTCGTCGATTCACCGAAGGTGGATAGCGAACCGGGCAAGACTGTCAACTTGACCGCAGTCAAGGCACCGGACGAGAAGGCCGCGGCGCACTACTATCCGCCGATTTACTGGTACTCGATGCTGAAGGTTCCGGCCGCAAACGAGTTTCCGGGCACCGGCGCACAGGGCAACGGCATTGCCGAGGGAATGAAAAGCCAGCCGATGTGGGTGAACAACATCAAGACCACCGGCTGCATGTCATGTCACGCCCTCGGCACCGAGGGAAGCCGCACCATCTCGAAGAACCTGGGCGAGTTCAAGAACTCGGCCGAAGCATGGGAGCGGCGCATCCAATCCGGACAGGCCATGACGCAGATGGTCAACGTTCTCAATCGGCTGGGTCCGCACGCGCTCAAGCTTTGGGGCGAGTGGACCGATCGAGTCGCGGCTGGCGATCTGCCGTTCGACAAGCCCTCGCGCCCGCAAGGTGTCGAGCGCAACGTCGTGATCACCCAGTGGGACTGGAGTACGCCGACGGGTTACATGCATGACTTGATCTCGACCGATCGGCGCACACCTACGGTGAATGCCAATGGCAAGCTCTATGGCGCGCCCGAGGAAAGTACGGATTATTTGCCGGTGCTCGATCCGACGACGCATACGGCGACGCAGGTGAAACATCCGGTGCGCGATCCGAAGACACCGTCCTCCAAGGCAAGCCCCATGGCCCCCTCTCCCTATTGGGGACCCGAGCCGATCTGGGACAGCCAGACCAGCATTCACAATCAGATGATGGACGAGAAGGGACGAGTGTGGATGGCCGCGCGCGTGCGCCCGCCGGCCAATCCGGACTTCTGCAAGCAGGGCTCCGATCATCCGTCGGCCAAAGTATTCCCGCTCCAGAGCTCCGGCCGCCATCTCTCCATGTACGATCCGGCGAGCGGCAACTTCACGCTAATCTCGACTTGCTTCCCGACGCATCACGTGATTTTCGCGGAGGACGGCAACAACACGCTGTGGGCCTCAAGCGGAGTCACGGGACCCGGCGCCTTTGGCTGGCTCAATCGCAAGATGTTCGAGGAGACCGGCGACGAGGTGAAATCGCAAGGTTGGTCGCCCTTCGTGCTGGACACCAACGGTAACGGCAAGCGCGACGCGTATGTCGAGCCGAACCAGCCGGCCGATCCTGCGAAGGACCAGAGGGTGGAGGCGAACTTCTACAGCGTGGCCGTGAACCCGATCGACGGCTCGGTATGGGGAACCCAGCTCGGCTATCCCGGCCGCGTGGTACGGGTCGCTCCCGGACCGGATCCGACGCACACCGCGCTCACGGAGGTCTACGAGCCGCCGTTCCCCGGCTACGGCCCGCGCGGCGGCGACATCGACCGCAACGGCGTGTTCTGGGCGTCGCTGGCGAGCGGACACCTCGGCAAGTTCGAGCGCAGCAAGTGCAAAGTGCTCAACGGGCCGACCGCCACCGGCAAGCATTGCCCGGAGGGCTGGACGCTCTACAAATTCCCGGGACCGCAGTTCAAGGACGTAAAAGACGAGGGCAGCGCCGAGGCCAGCTACTATACGTGGGTGGATCAGCACAACACGTTCGGACTAGGAGCGAATGTGCCGATCGCCACCGGCAATATGAGCGACGCCTACTTCGCGCTCGTCGACGGCAAGTTCGTCGCGATTCGCGTCCCCTACCCCATGACCTTCTTCACCAAATGGGCGGAGGGTCGCATCGACGATCCCAATGCCGGCTGGAAGGGCCGCTCGCTGTGGGCGACCGACTCCACTCGAACGGTATTCCATGTCGAAGGCGCCACGGAGAACCGACCGAAGGTCCACCGCCTGCAGCTCCGCCCCGATCCCCTCGCGAAGTGATCGGAGTCTCTACTCACGCCATCCGAGGGGCGGCGCCAGCGCCGCCCCTCTTCTCTGAAGCTCTTCCAGGAATGCGCTTTCCCGCTCCGCTCCTCCCCGCCATTCTGGTCAGGCGCTACAAGCGCTTCCTCGCCGACGTCGAACTGCCCTCGGGCGAAACGGTGACGGTGCACTGCGCCAATCCGGGATCGATGATCGGGCTCAACATTGCGGGCGCGCGGGTGTGGCTGTCGAAAGCGGCAAATCCCAAGCGCAAGCTTGCCCATAGTTGGGAATTGGTCGAGGTCGATCTCGGTGGCGGCGCCGAACTCGTGGGCATCAACACGGCGCACCCCAATGCGCTCGCTGCCGAGGCCATCGCCGCCGGCATTATTCCCGAGCTCGGCGGCTATACTTCGGTCCGCCGCGAGGTGAAGTACGGCAAGAATTCTCGCGTGGACTTCGTGCTCGAAGCGCCGGCGCGGCCGCCGTGCTACGTCGAGATCAAGAATGTGCACCTAATGCGTCGGCCCGGATTGGCGGAATTTCCCGATGCGGTGACCAAGCGCGGGGCCAAGCACCTTGCCGAGCTCGGCGACATGGCGGCGGGCGGGGCCCGCGCGGTCATGCTGTTCCTGATCCAGATCGGCTCGGCGCAGCGCTTCGCCCTGGCTCGCGACATCGACCCGACCTATGGAGCGGCGTTCGATGCGGCGCGCGCCATGGGGGTCGAGGTCCTCGCCTACCGCTGCGGCATTACCTGTGACTGGATCGAGGTGGCGGAGCCGGTGCCGATCCTGGAGTGACTGTCCGCTTGCGTCCCGTCCAGCCTTGCTTACATTGCCCTTGAGCAGCGGCAACGGGAGCCGCGAGGAGGCGGCGCGGCCGCGATGTTTTGATGAGTTACGTCGACGCGGCACTCGCGCCGCACCGCAAGACCGGACAGATCAAGCTGCACGGGCCC
>DASQXF010000210.1:0-4549 GCA_035639895.1 Xanthobacteraceae bacterium | reverse complement strand
CGCTTGGCTACGCATTGGTCATGGAGGCGACGGCTCAGGAAACCGGGCAACCAGCCGCCGGCTTTGGCAGCGGCGGCAAACCCGACTTTTGGATTGGCGGCGAAGGTAAGCTGGAAAAGCCCGTCCATATCGCGATCGTCGCAAAAGACCGCCCGACGGTGGATGCATTCTATCGCGCCGCGCTCGCTGCGGGCGGAAGGGACAATGGAGCTCCCGGCCTGCGCGCGCACTACCATCCGAATTATTACGGTGCTTTTGTCCTCGATCCCGATGGACACAATATCGAGGCGGTCTGTCACGCGCCGGCTTAGCCCGGCTGGAGCGAAGCGACGTCCGGTGGTTGTCGCGTTTCGCTTCGCTCACCGCCGGCTACGAGACGCTCAGCGCCTGATGCTGGCGAAGGCCGCCGCGATGCGCATGGGCGCGCGCGGACGCGCGTACATCTCCTCGAGATACGCTTCGAGCCGCGGCAGCCCGTTGAGCACCTTCGCCGTCGTCGCCATGTCGAGGGTGTACGCGAGCACGAAGTCTCCCACCGTCGCCCTATCTCCCACCACGAATTGTCGGCCGTTCATGTACTCTTCGAGTACATTCGCCATTTCCGCAAAATCGTCGCGCGCAAGCGCCAATTCGCCCGGCAGCCGCTTTTCCTCTGGGTAAAGTCTTGTATGGCGGGCGATGCGCCAGAGCGGCTGCTCGAGCTCGGTCGTCGTGAACAGGAGCCATCGCATGAGCTGCGCTCGTTGCTGCAGGTCTGTCGGGATCAGCCCCTTATCGCGGTATTTCTCGGCCAGATAGAGAACAATCGCGATGGATTCCGTGAGCACCATGTCACCGTCGACGAGGACGGGAAGCTTTCCGGCCGGATTGATTTTGAGGAACGTGGGACTGCGGTGCTCGCCGGCGAGCATGTTGACGGGAATGGCCTCGAAGTCGACGGCCAATTCCTGAAGCGTCCACCGGACCCGGACCGAGCGGGTCGGAGCGAATTCATAGAGCTTCATGACTTCCCCCGGTCGATTTGGAGTGATCGGCGCAACCCGGATCTCCGTGCGACTTACCACGTGCCAAGGCCCGGTGTTCCGGCCGGGCCGCATTTGCCGAGGATCGGGCAGATGAAAATGCCCGTGTCATGCCGGGATCGGGATGACGCATTCATCGCTTCATAGCCCCAGAACACACACAGCGCGACAAAGGCGGCGATCCACCCGGCATTTTTCAGACGCGTCCGCCAGTCGCGAAGCGAAATTCGGAATGTCATGTCTGTGAAGGCTGCATACCGACGCAAGGCCCGTTGAAGTAAACCGAAGCAGACCGCAAACTCGGTCGGCTCCCCTCCCCCTTGTGGGGAGGGGATGGGGGTGGGGGTCGTAGTAACGGCGCGATGACATGTCCGCAAACGAAGAATCGCGGGTCTGGGCCAAACGCAATCGCTCCATCGTGCCACCGCAGCGTCGCTTCGCCCGCGCGATGCGCGCCGCTCCGACGGAAGCCGAGCGGAAGCTCTGGTGGCATCTGCGCCACCGACTTCTCACGCCGGGCACGCACTTCCGTCGGCAAGTTCGGATTGGCCGCTACATCGCCGATTTTGCCTGTCACGCGAAACGCATCGTCATCGAGATCGATGGGGGCCAGCACGGTACGTCACTCCTTGATCGAAATCGCACGAAGGTTTTACAGGCGAACGGCTACCGCCTCTTGCGATATTGGAACAACGACGTGTTGTCGAACATCGATGGCGTCCTCGAGGATATTCTGAGCGCAATGACCACGACCCCCACCCCTAACCCCTCCCCACAAGGGGGAGGGGAGCATACCGAATACGCGGGATCTGCGGCGCGCCGACCCGAAGAGGACTCGCACTAGGCCCACACCACGCCGCTTACGGCAGGCCCGCCTTCGCCAAGCCGTCGGCGATGCGCTGGAAATCGCGCGACTCCTTGTACGGCAGCACCCGCGCGCGCTGCGCGAGCGAGAAGTCCGGATTGACCTTCATCAGCCCCGCCCACGCCGCGCGCGCCTCCTCCACGCGGTCGCGATGGCCGTAGCAGGCGGCGAGCAGCATGCGGCTCGAATCGGTGGCGGGAGTGCGGGCGATCCGCTCGAGCAGGTGCTCCGCGGCGGCCTCGTAGCGTCCCAGGCTGAAATTCGCCTGCGCGACGAAGTGCAGCACGATGGATGGAGAGTGCGGATCGAGCCGCTTCGCGATCGCGAACGCCTCGAGCGCCTCGGCCGGGCGGCCTGCATACATCAGCGCCAGTCCTGTCGCGGAATGGCCCTGGGCAAAGTTGGGGTCGAGTTCGATCATGCGGCCAAACTCCGCGAGCGCGCCGTCGTGATTGCGCCGCCACAGCATGACGTTGCCAAGCGCCATGTGGCTCACCGGCTCCTGATCATCCAATTCGAGCGCGCGGCGCGCCCATCGTTCCGCCTCGTCGAGCGCGTCTTCCGGATCCGCCGCCCAGTCGCTGACGTAGTCGGAAATCGTGGCCAGCGACAATCCCGCATGCGGCGCCGCAAAATTCGGATCGATCTCGATGGCGCGGCGATACGTCGCCTTGGCTTGCGCGATCGCCTCGCGCGTGCTTCGGCTGAGCAATTCGCGCGCCCGCAGCCACGTCTCGTAGGCCTCCACGCTGGCGGTGCCACGCCGGCGCAGGCGCTGCGCCTCGCCCTGCGTCAGATTGACCGCGAGCGCGGCGACGATCTTCTCCACCACCTCGTCCTGCGTCGCGAAGATGTCGGTGAGCTCGCGGTCGAACCGCTCGGCCCACAGATGCCCGCCGCTGCCGGCATCAATGAGCTGCGCCGTGATGCGCACGCGGTTGCCGGCCTTGCGGATGCTGCCCTCGAGCACGAAGCGCACGCCAAGATCGCGGCCGATCTCCTGCACTTTGACCGAACGGCCCTTGTAGGCAAAGGTCGAGTTGCGCGCGATGACGAATAGACCGGAGATCTTCGAGAGGTCGGTGATCAGGTCTTCGCTGATGCCATCGCTGAAATACTCCTGCTCGGCATCGCCGCTCATGTTCGTGAACGGCAGCACCGCGATCGAGGGCTTGTGCGGCACGGCCGGCGCCGCGGCTTGTGCCGCCCCGACCGCTTGTGGCGGCGCGATGCGGAACACCTGCACCGGCTTGGCGATGTTCTTGAGCTCCCGTTCGCCCAACTCCTCCAGCACGAGCTCGGGCGTGCCGTCGACGAATTCGCGCACCGTGCGCGAGATGTAGACCGCGCCCGGCTCGGCGATATTTTCCAACCGCGCGGCCACGTTCACCCCGTCCCCGTAGATATCGCCGTCGTCCTCCACGATCACGTCGCCGAGATTGATGCCGATGCGAAATTCGATGCGCTGAGCCTCGGGCACGTCGGCGTTGCGTTCCGCCATCCCGTATTGCACGTCGATCGCGCAGCGCACCGCCTTCACCGGGCTTGCGAACTCCGCGAGCACGCCGTCGCCCGTCGTCTTGACGATGCGCCCCTGATGCTCAGCGATCGTGGGTTCGATCAGCTCGCGGCGATGCGCCTTGAGCCGCGCCAGCGTGCCCTCCTCGTCGGCGCCGATCAGCCGTGAGTAACCCGCGACATCCGCGGCGAAAATGGCGGCGAGCCGACGCTCCATGGCAGCCCCGTTCCTGGAGAAAAGACCGCTGCGTTCCGGCGATCCAATGCTATCCCAATTATATGGGGGCTCCGCCGCGGATCGCACGTGCCCGCGCCGATGCAGCTCGATCATGCTCGGCTCGAGCCTGGCATCGGTCGCGAGCGGAGCCCCGGTCCAGTCCTTCATGAGGTCGGGGGCGGCGGTGAGGAGATTAACCCAGAGAGTCATCGGACCATTCCTTTCGTGGGCCCGATGACATGACGAGCCGCGGCCCTCAATTGTGACATACCAGCGTGGCACTCACGCCCTCGCGCAGACGTGAAGTCGTTCACACGGGCCCGGCGCGGGCCCATCGTCGAACGTGCCAGGAGCCCCCTGCTGCCCTGGATATCGGATGCGCCTCCGCCCACCCGCGCGCGCTGACTCGCCTGGGCAATCACAACCGCCGTACCATCCGCGTCGAATAATCTGATCGTCCAGACAACGCAGGGAGGATGTCATGCTGACGCGACGAAGATTTGCGGGTTTTGCCTCGTGCGCGATCTGCTCAGTGAGCGGCTTTATTGCCACGGAAGCGTCCGCGCAGGGTGCGCCGGCCGCGACCACGCCCGGCGTCACACGAAAGATTTTGTCGCAGACCGACGGTCCGACGCCTGGCTACACGACGATGCTCGTGGAAGCGACCATAGACGCGGGAGTACCCGTCGCGCGGCATACGCATCCGGGAGTGGAATCCGCCTATGTCTTGGAAGGCGGCTTCGAGCTTCCCATTCAAGGTCAGGCGACCCGCATACTCAAACCAGGCGATGGTTTCAAATACCGCCCGATACCCCGCATGCGGGAGCCAAGCCCGGCGACGCTAAGACCAGAGTTCTGATCACTTACGTGGTGGAGAAGGGCAAGCCGCTCGCCTCTCCCGGCCTGAGGGCGGCTCGTATCCTTACG
>DASQXF010000209.1:0-7025 GCA_035639895.1 Xanthobacteraceae bacterium | reverse complement strand
CCGGAAGGATCGATGCTTCGGACGGTGCGCGCCCATCGCAGCTGGTGCCGCCACAAATCGCGCAGCGACGTTTCGGTGCAGATGTGGGCGATGGCGAACGGCGGTATCGCGATTGTGTAGCCGCGCCTGCGCAGCGCCGCTCCGATCGCGTAGTCGTCGGCGAGGCAATCGGCAAAAGGCTTGAAGCCGCCGATTTCGCATAACGCCCCGCGCCTGAGCGCGATCGTGGAGCCGAAGCACGGACGTGCTCGGCCGAACGCAAGCCCGACAACGACGCTCGGCAGGAAATGCGCGTTGATGAGGAGCGCGCCGAGGCTTGCCCACGTGCCGGTGATGGCGACGCCGTAGTAGAGGCAGGTGACGGCGCCGATGCCAGATCGGTCCAGCGCGGCGATGACGCGGGAAAGATAATCGGGCTCGACCCGCATATCGCTGTCGGCGAGAACGATGATCTCGTGTCGGATGCGCGGCGCCATGTTGACGAGGTTGGAGACCTTTCGATTGACCCCATGGGCGCTGGTGTCGATCACGAGATCGACATCGCCACCAGGCTGTAGCTTGCGCAGACGCTCGACGACCGCGGTTGCACCATCGCGGGGATCCTGCACTCCGAAGACGATCTGAATATCGCCGCGATAATCTTGGGTGCAGAAGGAGCGCAGATTATCGAACAGGCCCGGCTCGTCGCCATGCAATGGCTTGAGAATAGTGACTGCCGGCGCACCAACAGGAGTTGATGAAGCGCGATCGCGTGTAAAGCGACGAACCAGGATCGCGGCGGCAATGAGATATCCGCAGCCGAGGACCGCGACGGCGGACGCCGCGACGGACGACCAGAACAACATCATGTCTTGGCTCAGAGGCCGTGCGAGCGCGGATTGACGGGCTCGCGCACGGGCTGCGCGCGGTAGGCCGGCAGCAGGCGTCCCCATTCCAGCATCTGCCAGCCGACCAGGCCCGGCACGCCGATGGCGAGATCGGCGGCCCGCTTCACGAGCGAGAGCGCAATCGCCTGTTCCGGCGGAATTCCGAATGCTGCGCAGAGCAGCACCAGCGCGCCCTCCTGCGCTCCAAGTGCCCCCGGAACGGCGAAAGCCGCGCCGCGAACCGCGTGCATCAGACTCTCGATCACGATCGCCTCGCCGACGCTCACGGGGTGCCCCATGAAGGCGAACACGATCCACACTTCGGCCGCGCCGACAAGCCAGCCGGCCAAATGCACGACGCTGCTGGCGATGAGGCTGGATCGCGCCGCGTAGATCATGGACAGGTTGCGGTAAACGGCGTCGATGGTACCGAGCACGCGCCATTCCCGGTCGCCCGCCAGACGACTCACGATCCATTGAAGAACGCGCTGCCCGCCACTGCGTTGGGCGAAATAAAAGCCCGCGAGCATGACGGCTGCCACGGCAAGCCCGACCGCGGCCGTTTTCGCCAAAGCGTGGTCCGCTTCCAGTGCGACCAGCGTAAGCAGGCCGATGACCGCGAACAGAAGCTGCGCCGCGGCTTGAATGAGAACGTCGACCATAACGCTAGCCGCTGCGAGCGCGCCAACGACCGCGTAACCGGTCAGCAGTCTCGCGCCGATGACGTCGCCGCCGACTTGCGCCACCGGCAACAAGCCGTTGATCGCCTCGCGAATGAACCGCAGGCCTTCGCATAGGCCGAACAGGGGGCGCACTTTCGCAGGGAAAAGCAGCCACCAGCCCGCTCCCGCCACGAAAACCGTGACGGCGCGCACGATCACCACCAGCAGAATTCCCCAGCCCACGCTTGCGATCGCGTGGCCGACCGCGCCCAGGCCGGACCACACTGTGAGCGCGACGAGCGCGGCGATCCCAGCCAGCCATACGGCTACACCGGCTTGCTTGACCATGCCCCCTCCGAGCCCAGTCCTCGACGCAACCTGCTCTCGGCTCCCCGAACTGAAGGGCCGGGGAGTGCCCCACCCTCCGGCCCCGTTGGTCCTAAAGGCAGTCGCCGGTTTCCAAGGCGTTTTGATGTCGAAAGCGTGCGTTGCTCCTAGCCCAATCGTGGTTAACATGGCGGAGCCCCTCGCACAACGCGACGCCGGCAGATCGGCCTGCTTGCCACCGCTCTGCGTTGTCCGTTCGACCGGCTTCCAACACGGCCCGAAACCAGCAGAATTCGCAGCTTGCCGGCGGCTGGGGCCCGCTCCCAGGGCAATCAATGCGGGTATGGCACAATGCCGCGCCGGCAGGGAGGAACGCCATGAATGGAGCCGCGGTCATCGCCGAAATTCTCAGGCGTGAGGGGACGCAGTTTCTCTCCTGCTATCCGCGCAATCCGCTGATCGAGGCCTGCGCGGCGCTCGACATTCGTCCGATCCTGTGCCGGCAGGAGCGCGTCGGCGTCGGCTTGGCGGACGGCTATACGCGCGTCAAGCGCGGCAAGCGCAACGGCGTATTCGCCGCGCAGGCCGGCCCCGGCATCGAGAACGCGTTTCCCGGTATTGCTCAGGCATTTTCCGAGAACGTCCCGCTGCTCATCATCCCCGCCGGACTGCCGCTGGCGCGGCAATACGTGCGGCCGGTGTTCCGCGCCGCCGACGTCTACCGGCCCGTCACCAAATGGTGCGCGCTGGCGCATTCGGTGCAAGAGCTGCCGGATCTGATGCGCCGCGCCTATCACGCCATGCGCAGCGGCAAGGGCGGGCCGGTGCTGGTCGAGATCCCGGCCGAAGTATGGGACGCCGAATATGCGGGAGAGCTCGATTACGCGCCCGTTCCGGTGCAGCGCGCAGCCCCCGATCCAGAGGCGGTGAAAACCGCGGTGCGCATGCTGCTGGCGGCGAAGCATCCGCTGCTGTTGGCCGGACAGGGCGTGCTCTATGCCGAAGCGAGCGACCAGCTCGCAGCGGTGGCCGAACTCATCCCGGCGCCGGTCATCACCACCAATCCGGGAAAGAGCGCTATCCCCGAAAGCCATCCGCTCGCGCTCGGCGCCTCCACGCGTTCGCGGCCGAAAATGGTCACCGCGTTCATGGCGAAAGCCGATCTCGTGCTCGCGATCGGCTCGAGTCTCACCCGCACCCCGTTCGGTCCCGGCATACCGGGCGGCAAGACCATCATCCACTCGACCAACGACGCCGCCGACATCAACAAGGAGTACCGCGTCGACCATGCGGTCATCGGCGATGCCGCGCTGGTGCTCGATGCGGTGATCGCTGAAATCGGTCGGCAAAAGGGCGCCGGCGGCGCCAATGCGCTCGCTTCGCTCAAGGAAGAGGTCGCCGCGGCGAAGAAGGAATGGCTCGCCGAATGGACCAAGCATCTCGATTCCGAGGAGATGCCCATCAACCAGTACCGCGTGATCCGCGATCTCATGCGCAGCGTGGACCGCGACAGCGTCATCATCACCCACGACTCCGGCGGTCCGCGCGAGCAGCTGCTGCCGTTCTGGGAGACGACGGCGCCGGGCTCCTATATGGGCTGGGGCAAGTCGACCCAGCTCGGCTACGGGCTCGGCATCACCATGGGGGCGAAGCTCGCGGCGCCGGAGAAGCTTTGCGTCAACATCATGGGGGACGCGTCCATCGGCATGACCGGCATGGACATCGAAACCGCGGCGCGCAACCGCATCGCCATTCTCACCATCGTGTTCAACAACGGCGTGATGGCGGCGGAGCGCGATGTCCTCGAAGTATCGACCAAGAAATACGGCGCGCTGACCGTCGGCGGCAACTACACCAAGGTGGCGGAAGGTCTCAACGTCGCGGCGATGCGCGTGGAGAAGCCTCCCGACATCGCCCCGGCGATCAAGGACGCCGTGCGCGTCACCGAATCGGGCGCGCCGTTCCTGTTGGAGATTATGGTCAAGGAAGGCTACGACTTCTCGCGCTATCCGCTGGAGGGGTTATAGTTGCCGCACCGCCCCTACATTACCTTAAGGTGGCGATAGACGAAGGCGACCATGTGCTCGAACATGTCGCCGGTCTTGGAGAGATCCGGCGAGTGCCCGGCGTGTCGCTCAGCGTCGATATATTCCAGGGCGATCTCGCCGCCGGCCTTCCGGTAATTCGCAACGAAGCGCTGGGGCTCGTTTCCCGGGAAGGTGGCATCCGCGTCCTTGTAGTCGTGCAACACGTCGCCGCGGCCCTGGAACCAGACCGCCGGCGGAGTTTCGACCTTCTCGCCACGCTCGAGTGCGAGCATGGGGTTACCCTCCGCCATGTTAGCCTCGCTGCGCCAATAGGCGTCCTGGCGCGGGATGATGGACTTCGGCCATTCCGGCGGATTGCCGCCGGCGAGCGCGCGCTTGGCGTGCCTATACCGGCTCAACGGATTGATCACCGGCCACGACATTAGGACGCAGCCCACTGTCGCATCCTGCGCGCTCGAACCTGCCGGCAGAGGGATCGCCAGGTAGCGTGCATCCTGCGGCCGCATGGCGACGAGCATGGCAAGATGTCCGCCGCTCGACTGACCGGAGAGGCCCACCAGTTCGGCGCGGGTCTTCAACGCACGCGCATTGAGCTTCGCCCAGCGCACCGCGTAGTTGATGTCCTGCACCGAGGATGGATACGGGTCCTCGTTGCCCGAGCGGAAATCGAGCGCAATTGAGACGATGCCGTTCCTGGCCATGGCTTCATGGCGCAGTCGCTCGGTGGCGCGGTCGCTCAGACACCAGGCACCGCCGTGGCATTCGACCAGCGCCGGAAACGGCCCCTCCCCGCGCGGCCGGAATACGCGCGCGAGCAGCGGCTTGTCGCCGTGACGGAGGTATTCGATGTCCTCCACGTCGAATTGATGGGTTCTGGTTTCGAGCACTGCAGTCGTCATAGTAGGCACCTGTTTGAAAGGATTGGGATTGAGCCTCACTGATCTTCGCGCAGTGCAGCCCCGCCCGCAACGTCCCGCAAGCGCGGCGATGCTAGCGCATGTGGACTCAGCGTCACGCAAAGTCCGTATAAATACGCCCTAGCTCACCGATCACTCCGTCTTCCACGGCACCGCTTTGCGCTCGATCTCCTGGAACAGCGCCGAGGTAATCAGGCCAAGAATGCCGATGGTGACGATGCCGACGAACATGACGTCGACCTGCAAGAGTTCCCACGAATTCCAGATCAGGTAGCCGATGCCGCTCTTGGTGGCGACGAACTCGGACGCGACCAGCACGATGAACGAGACCGCGAGCGCAATGCGCAGCCCTGCGAAGATCGTCGGCAGCGCACCGAAGAACACGATGCGGGTGAACATCACGGTTTGGCTCGCGCCGTAATTCTTCGCCACGTCCCAGTAGATTTTCTCGATGTTGGCGGCGCCGACATAAGTGTTGACGACGACGGGGAAGAACACGGCAATGGCGACGAGCGCGATCTTGGAGGCGTCGCCGAATCCGAAGGCGAGCAGCAGGAGCGGCATCAGCGCGATCTTCGGAATCGGAAACAGCGCGGCGATGAGCGGATCGACGAAGATGCGCACCGGCTTGAACATGGCCATGAGCAGCCCGACCGCGACCGCGGGCACCGCGCCGATGACGTAGCCCAAAAAGACGCGGTAGAGCGTCACGGCGACGTGCCATTCGAGCTCGCCGCTGCCCGCGAGGTTGACGAAACGCTGCGCGATGTCGCTCGGGGCGGGGATGAAGCGGCGGTCGCCGATGCCGGCCATCAGCAGGACTTGCCAGATGACGAGAAGGGCGATCGGCGAGATCAGATAAAGCAGCCGCTCGCGCGTCTTGCTCGACATTTCGATCTTCATGAACCGCTCCTCGCCGACACCGGCTCGGTGAATCATACCGGGGTCGGCTGTCCCCCACTCGTCATGCGCGGGCTTGACCCGCGCATCCATCGGAAAAAAGCCCTTCATCCAAGGCGATGGATTGCCGGGTCAAGCCCGGCAATGACGGAGTATTATATGCCTACCGCGTTCACTTCTCCTCGTCGCGGCGTGCGCGCATGACTTCGTCCTCCAGCACCTGCCAGATGTCGAGCTTGAGCCGGCCGAACTCCGGCGATGCCGACAGCGTCATGAGGTTGCGCGGGCGGGGGAACGGCACGTCGACGATGCGCTTGATGCGGCCGGGCTGCGCGGTCATGACCACGGTGCGGTCGCCGAGCAGCAACGCTTCCTCGATCGAATGGGTGACGTAGATCACGGTCTTGCGGGTCTGCTCCCAGATGCGAAGCAGCTCGGCCTGCAGGATGACGCGGTTCTGCGCATCGAGCGCGGCAAGCGGCTCGTCCATCAGCAACATGCCCGGGTCGGTCACGAAGGCGCGGGCGATGGCGCCCCGCTGGCGCATGCCGCCGGAGAGCTGGTGCGGATAATGGTGCCGGAATCGGGTGAGCCCGACGAGCTTCAAGGCGGCCTCGACCCGCGTGGCCGCTTCGCCGGCGGGAACGCCGCGCGTCATCAAGCCGAATCCGACATTGGCCTCGACGCTCATCCAGGGAAAGAGGCCGCTCTCCTGGAACACCATCGCGTTTTCGACCGCCCAGCCCGGCGCTTCGACCTTGATCGTGCCGCTCGTCTGGGCGCCAAGTCCGGCGAGGATGCGCAGCAGCGTCGATTTCCCGCAGCCCGACGGACCGACGATGCAGACGAATTCGCCGGGCGCGATGCGCAGGTTGATATCCTCGAGCGCAACGACGCGCGCGGGCCCGCTCAGATACTCCTTGCGCAGGCCCACGATGTCGACCGCCGCGCCGCTCGCCGGACATTCCTTCCTCCCCGAGCTGCACGCTAGCGATGGCCGAAGGTCTTGACGTCAGCGGCAGCCGGCGAGCGTGCTCTCCTTGTTCTCGAGCACGAACGGGGGAAGCTTGCTCAATGCGTATTCTACGTAGCTCTTGTCCACGATCCGGTCGGCCGGAAACTCGGCGTTGCTCATCTTGCTCTTATGGAACCAGGTCTGCATGTCGAGCATGCTCGCAACGTTGATCGTGCCGTTGGGGCTGCGCGCGGGCCATGGATATTTGTGCAGCAATTCCGGCCGCGTTTCGGTGCCGGTGCGGATCGCAAGCTCGATAAACTCCGGACGGACGGCGCCGCCGTGGTAGG
>DASQXF010000208.1:0-3478 GCA_035639895.1 Xanthobacteraceae bacterium | reverse complement strand
CGGTGCGCTCCCAGTCGATCGCGGCGTCGAGCAAAGGATCGGCGTCCGCGAGCGGATCGGCGACCACATGCGCCGCCGCATAGGCGATGCGGTTGAACGGCGGCTTCGCCGCGGGAAATTCGCGTGGCGGCTGCATTGTGTAGGCCGCAAGCTTGCCGCCGGCGACGGGAAGATTGAGCGTGGCCAAAATTGACCTCTTACGATTGGCGAATCGAGCCCATTGTTCTGGTCGTCCACGCGAACCGGAGTAGTCATGCGCGGGCTTGACCCGCGCATCCATCTTCTTCGCAAGAAGCTTTTTACGAAGATTGATGGATTGCCGGTCAAGCCCGGCAATGCAAATCTAATTTAGCCGATCAACTGGGCGCAACATCACACCTCCAGCTGCGGGATGTCGATCCAGCGGCGCTCCTTCCAGCTCTTGAGGCCGGCTTCGGCGAGCTGCACGCCCTTGGCGCCTTCCAGCAGCGTCCATTTGAACGGCGCGCCCTCGAACAGGTGGCGGATGAACATCTCCCATTCCGCCTTGAAGCCGTTGTCGTAAGTATCGCCCGGCACCTCGCTCCAGGTCTCGAAGAACTTGATCGGTTGCGGCACGTCCGGGTTCCACACCGGGCGCGGCGTGTTCACGCGCGCCTGGCTCCAGCATTTCTGCAAGCCGGCGACCGCCGAGCCGTGCGTGCCGTCGACGTGAAAGGTGACGAGATCGTCGCGCCGCACGCGCGTGCACCAGGAGCTGTTGATGTGGGCGACGATGCCGCCGTCGAGCTGAAAGGTGGCATAGGCGGCGTCATCCACGTCGGCCTTGTAGGGCTTGCCGTTCTCGTCCCAGCGCTTGGGGATGTGCGTTGCGCCGAGGCAGGACACGCTTTTGACTTCGCCGAACAGGTTGTCGAGCACGTAGCGCCAGTGGCAAAGCATGTCGAGGATGATGCCGCCGCCGTCCTTCTTGCGATAATTCCAGGACGGCCGCTGCGCCGGCTGCCAGTCGCCCTCGAACACCCAGTAGCCGAACTCGCCGCGCACCGCAAAAATGCGGCCGAAGAAGCCGGCGTCGATCAGCATCTTGAGCTTGAGCAGGCCGGGAAGAAAGAGCTTGTCCTGCACCACGCCGTGCTTGATGCCGGCTTCTTTTGCCGCGCGCGCAACATCGAGGGCATCCGCGAGCGTCTCCGCCACCGGTTTCTCGCAATAGATGTGCTTGCCGGCGGCGATCGCGCGGCGCAAGAGCTTGGCGCGCAGTTTGGTCGTGGCGGCATCGAAGAATAGCGTGTCGTCGCGGCTCTTGAGCGCCGCATTGAGGTCGGTGGTCCAGCGCGCGATCCCGTGCGCCTTGGCCAGTTGCGCGAGCTTGGCTTCGTTGCGCCCGACGAGGATCGGATCGGGCATCACCGTGTCGCCGTTCTTGAGCGCAACGCCGCCCTGGGCGCGGATGGCCAGGATCGAGCGGATCAAATGCTGGTTCGTGCCCATGCGGCCGCTGACGCCGTTCATGATGATGCCGAGCCGTTGTTGCGCCATTTCAGTGTTTCCCTTCGGGTGTCCCGGGCGCAGCGCAGCATGAGCGAAGCGACTGGTGCGCTGCAGACCCGGGACCGTTCCAGTCCGTGGCGGTCCTGGATCAGCGGTGCACCGCTTCACTGCGTTTCGCGCTGCACCGCATCCGGGACACGTCGGTCAGTTTAGCGCCTCATTACTCCATTCCCAAAAGTCTGTAGATCCGCCGCGTATACTCCCCAAACGCCTCACTCGTCTTCATCTCCAATGTGCGCGGATGCGGCAGCTCGACGCGGAAATTGTCGGCCATGCGCGCGGGGCCGGCGGTGAGCACGATGACGCGGGTGCCGAGAAACACCGCCTCGGTGATGCCGTGGGTGACGAAGACGATGGTTTTCTTCGCCTCCTCCCAGATGCGCAACAGCTCAAGGTTCATCTTCTCGCGCGTGAGCGCGTCGAGCGCGCCGAACGGCTCGTCCATCAAAATGAGCTTGGGATCGTGGATGAGCGCGCGGGCGATCGCTGCGCGCTGCTGCATCCCGCCGGAGAGCTCGTAGGGATAGAGTTCTTCTTTGCCCTTGAGCCCGACGAGGGCGAGAAGATCGCGGGCGCGCGCGCGGCTTTGCGCCATCGGCAGCCCGAGGATTTCCGCCGGCAAAAGCACATTATCGATCACGCGCCGCCATTTGAGCAGCAGCGGCTGCTGGAACACCATGCCGATGTCACGCGAGGGGTCGAACGGCTGGATCGGCGAGCCGATCCTCACCTCGCCGGAGTCGAAAGGATGAAGTCCGGCGAGAATCTTGAGCAGCGTGGTCTTGCCGCAACCGGAAGGGCCGACCAGCGACACGAGCTCGCCCGCCTCCACATCGAAGGTCGCCTCGGAAATGGCGAGCAAGGCCGCGCCGCGGGTGCGGTAGGTCTTCTGCACGCCGGCCAGATGGATGAATGGTTCGCCCATGGATGTGGATGTTTACGAAATGCGCGCGTCGCGCGGCACCAACATGTGCTCGAGGAGGAGCACCATGCCGTAGAGCACGACGCCGATCAGCGTGATCAGGATCACCGCCATGAACATGGCGGCGGTGTCGAGCGTGACCTGCACCTGCAGCATCAGGTAGCCGAGTCCGCGGTCGGAGCCGAGGAATTCGCCGACGATGGCGCCGGCGACGGCGAGGATGGCGGCGACCTTCATGCCGGAAAACACGTAGGGCAGCGCGCCGGGAAGCTGAATCTTGGTGAAGAGCTGCCAGCGCGAGCCCTTGAGCGTGTGCACGAGATCGAGCAGATCGGGCTCGACCTCGCGCAAGCCGCGCGCGGTGGTGAGCACGATGGGAAAGAAGCAGATGGCAAACGCCATCATCGCGTTCGGTCCGATGCCGTACTTGAACCAGACGATGATCAGCGGGCCGAGCGCGACCTTGGGAATCATGTTGAGGCTAACCAAGAGCGGCATCACCGCCATTTCCAGCCAGCGGAACCAGGAGAACAGGAGCGCCGCGCCGATGCCGAAGACGATGGCGAGAATATAGCCACCGAAAATCTCGACGGTGGTGACCGCGATGTTTTCCGGCCAGCGATAGTTCGGCACCAGCAGGGCGTGCACCGTCTCGTAGGGCGAGGGCATCACGAATTTCGGCACCTCCCCGAGCTTGACGAAGAGGTACCACGCGACGATCAGCCCGATGTGGCTCAGCACCGCCAGCGCATAGCGCTGCAGCGCCTGTGGATGTCCTCCCAACGCGTCCTCCCTCACGTGCGACGATTTTGGGGCATCGTAGGGCAAGCATCGGTCGGGAACCAGTTGACGCCGGTGTTATCCGTTCGTCCCCTCGAAAGCGGGGAGCCTGTCCTTCTGCATTCCCGCTTTCGCGGGAATGAACGGCGGTCGCAGAGGCTATCCAACGCGTCATGCGCGGGCTTCACCCGCGCATCCGTCTTCTTCGCAAGAAGTCTCTTTTGAAGATCGATGGATTGCCGG
>DASQXF010000207.1:0-5557 GCA_035639895.1 Xanthobacteraceae bacterium | reverse complement strand
TCGTTATTTCAACCGACACAGATTATTCGCCAGATGCGAAAGCCCTGCGTCGGACGATTCGCATAAGAGATATTATGGAACATAATCCGGCGATGGAGGTTCGCACGGCAAATCCCTGATCGGACACGCACAATGCGGGAGAAGCCGCTCCGAACCGGCCCTGAGCAAGTCGCCCCTTCGCACGGCTCCGTCAGGCGAGCGCGGCGTCAGGCATCACCAACTGCAGCCCATCGAAGGCCGGCTCGACATGCGGCGGCAGCTTGCTACGCAGCTCGTCATAATCGAGATCGGAATGCAGATTGGTCAGGATCGCGCGGGCGGGTTTGACGCGGGCGATCCAACCGAGCGCGTCATCGACGCTGAAATGGCTCGGGTGCGGCCGGTAGCGCAGCGCGTCCACGATCCAGACTTCGGTACCGGCAAGCGCAGCAACGCTGGCCTCCGGCAGCCCACTGAGGTCGCAGGAATAAGCGAGGTGCCCGAAACGAAACCCGAGGGACGGAATATCGCCATGCTCCTGCAGCACGGGTAACGCGGTGATCGGGCCACCCCCTCCGTCAACCGTGATGGGTTGGCCGGCCTGCAGCCGGTGCTCGGTCACGATCGGCGGATATTCGCTGCCCACAGGCGCCTCGAAGCAATAGCCGAAGCGGGCGCGCAGCGCCTTCGATGTGGGCTCGTCCAGATAGACGTCGACCCGCCGGCGGCGGTGAATGAAAAGCCCCCGCAGGTCGTCGATGCCGTGGGTGTGGTCGGCGTGCTCATGCGTGAACAGGACCGCGTCCAGCCAGTCCACCTCGGCCTCGAGAAGCTGCTCGCGCAGGTCGGGAGAAGTATCGACCAACACGCGGGTGACGCCGGCCCCGTTGCGCCGCTCGACCAGGAGCGACGTGCGCCGGCGGCGATTTTTGGGATTGCTCGGATTGCAGGCGCCCCAGCCGAGGGCCGGCCGCGGCACGCCACCCGAGGAACCCGAGCCGAGGATCGTGAAGCTCGCCGTCATGGCGCCATGCGCTCAGGCTTACGCAGACCGCCTGAGCGGGTCGGCGCCGGCCGCCTGGGGCGGGACTTTGCGGAACAGGCGAAAAAAGTTCTCGCTCGTCTGCCGAGCAATCGTCTCCAGCGAGACGCCGCGGACTTCGGCCAGGACCTTGGCGGTCTCGACCACATAGGCGGGCTCATTGCGCTTTCCCCGATAGCCGCCGGGGGCGAGATAGGGCGCATCAGTCTCGACCAGGAGGCGATCCGTCGGCAGGCTTTGCGCGATCGCACGCAGCCCGTTCGACCTCTTGAAAGTTATAATGCCGGTAAACGAGATGAAGAGACCGAGCGCAATCGCGCGGCGCGCGAGATCATGGCCGCCGGTGAAGCAATGCAGGACGGCGGAGAAGGCGCCCCTCCCCGTTTCCTCCTCCAATATTTGCGCCATGTCCTCGTCCGCCTCGCGCGAATGAATGACGAGCGGCAGGCCGGTGGCGCGCGCGGCGGCAATGTGATTGCGAAAGCCTTGTTCCTGCGCCGCGCGCGGGCTTCGCTGGTAGTGATAATCGAGCCCGGCTTCTCCGATTGCGACTACTTTGGGATGGCGCGTTCGGCCGATCAGCTCGTCGATGCCGATGTCGAGCTCCTCGTGCGCGTGATGGGGATGCGTGCCCAGCGAGCAGTAGACATCAGGAAAGCGCTCGGCGATGCCGAGCACCTCGGCATGTCGTTTGACTCGCGTCGAGATGGTCACGATGCGCGCAATGCCGGCTGCTTGCGCGCGTGCGACCACGGCATCGATCTCGTCGGCAAAATCAGGGAAATCGAGATGGCAGTGGCTGTCGATCAGCATTGGCTCTGCGCGCTCTCTGCGCTCTCAATGTAACGTGGAAACACCGGGGTTGGCGCCGGCAGCGCCGTGTCGGCGGCGATCCGGCGCGCCGCGCCGAGCGCGTCGAACTGCCGTTCGTCGGGTGGGATGGCGAGCAGGTCGAGCAGTTTGGCGGCGGACGTTGGCATGAACGGCTGCGCCAGGATCGCCACTTGGCGGATCACCTCGGCGGTTACGTAGAGCACGGTCCCTTGCCGCGTCGGATCGGTCTTGGCGAGCGCCCAAGGCGCCTCGCCCGCGAAATAGCGATTGGCTTCGGCCACTACCGCCCACACCGCGCTGAGCACCAGGTGCAGCTGCTGCGTCTTTATCGCCTCGCGCGCCTTTGCGATCATGCCGTCCGCCATGGCCAGCATCGCCGTGTCGGCGCTGGAGAACGCTCCTGGCGTCGGCAGCACACCGCCACGCTGGCGCGCGATCATGGTGAGAGAGCGTTGCGCCAGATTACCGAGATCATTGGCAAGATCGGCATTGATACGATTCACGATGGCCTCGAGGCTGTAATTGCCGTCCTGCCCGAACGGAACCTCGCGGAGGAAGAAATAACGCATCTGGTCGACGCCAAAGGCATCCGCCAGCGCAAACGGATCGACCACGTTGCCGACGGACTTCGACATCTTCTCGCCGCGGTTGAAGAGAAATCCGTGCGAGAAGATGCGACGCGGGACCTCGACGCCGGCGGACATCAGGAATGCCGGCCAATAGACCGCGTGGAAGCGCACGATATCTTTGCCGATCACATGCAAATCCGCCGGCCAGTAACGGCGAAATTTCGGATTACCCACGTCGGGATAACCAACGGCAGTGATGTAATTGGTGAGCGCGTCGACCCACACATACATGACGTGCTTCGGATTGCCCGGTACCTTCACGCCCCAATCGAAGGTCGTGCGCGAAATTGAGAGATCCTGCAGGCCGCCCTTCACGAAGGCCATCACCTCGTTGAGCCGCTCCTTCGGCAGCACGAAGTCGGGATACCGCTCGTAGAGGTCGAGCAGCTTCTGCTGGTAAGCGGAAAGCTTGAAGAAATAGCTCTCCTCCTCAACCCATTCGACCGGCGTGCCTTGCGGGCCGACGCGTTCGCCCCGCTCGTTGATCCTGGTTTCCTCCTCGTCGTAGTAGGCCTCGTCGCGCACCGAATACCAGCCGGAATATTTACCCAGGTAAATGTCGCCCGCAGCTTCCATGCGCTGCCAGATGCCGATCGACGCGCGGTGGTGGCGCTCTTCGGTCGTGCGAATAAATTCGTCGTTCGAGCAGTTGAGCCGCTCCACCATCGCCTTGAAGCGCGGCACGTTGCATTCGACCAACTGCTGAGGGGTGAGCTTCTCTTTCGCCGCGGTCTGCAACATTTTGATGCCGTGCTCATCGGTGCCGGTGAGGAAGAGCACGTCGTAGCCGTCGAGCCGCATGAAACGCGCGATCGCATCCGTGGCGATCGCCTCATAGGCGTGGCCGATATGCGGAGGGCCATTGGGATAAGCGATGGCGGTGGTGAGATAGTAGCGGGGCTTGTCAGCCATCGGTCGGTTCCGTTGAGCGCTTTCGGAATTGACCGAAAAGGCCGGGATAACGGGCCCCCGCCGACAATGTCGGCGGGCAGCCCGACCCGGCCAACGCTTCGCCGCTTAGGTATCAACCGCGCGATGCCTCGGCAAGCCAGCCGAACACGTTGAAAACCAGCGGCTTGCGGTCGAGATTGAACTCTTCGACGTCGCGCGCAGCTGCATTCACCTTCTCCCAGGCCTCGGCCAATCGGGCAAGGCGCGCGGGGACTTGCTCGGTTGCGGTGAGCCGGGCGCCGAGCCAGGCATTGACGGTGTCGACGAAGGTGGCCAGCGGCGCCGGATCAACGCCGTAGAGGCGGTCGCCCAGCGCGTGGAGCGCGGCGGGATCGATACCAGGCAGACGCTCGAGCAACGCCATGGTGCGATTGCGCAGCTCGAGCGCCTCGCCCTCGAGCAAGGCCAACGCGTGTCCCACGCTGCCGTCCGCGGCCACACTTGCGGCTACGATGTCGGCGGCATCCGGGCGAACTCCGATGGCAGCGGCAACGGCGCGCGCCACGTCGGCCGCATCGAGCGGCCGCAATGCCAGCACGCGGCACCGCGAGCGCATGGTTGGCAGAAGCCGCGCGGCCGAGCGGTTCACCAACAGCAGCGCGGCGCGCCGGGGCGGTTCTTCCAGGATTTTGAGCAGCGCATTCGCGCCCGATGGGTTGAGTTCATCGACCGCATCGACGATGGCAATACGCCATCCCCCCTCCCCGGCCGTTGACCCGAAGAACGCAACCGTCCGTCGCACGTCGTCGACCTGGATATCCTGGCGCAGCTTGCCGGTTTTTTCGTTGATCGTGCGTTCCAACACCAGAAGATCAGGCTGTGCCTGTGCAGCGATACGCCGCGCGACCGGATGATCGGCATCGACGTGCAGCGATTTCGCGCCAAGCACCGACGGTGCGCATGGGTCGGGATGAGCGAGCATGAAGCGCGCCATGCGATAGGCCAGCGTCGCCTTGCCGATCCCGGCGGGACCGGCGATCAGCCAAGCATGCGGGAAACGCGAGCTGCGGTAAGCGGCGAGCAGCGCTTGCTCCGCATCGGGGTGCCCGTAGAGGACGGTCGTCTCACGCGGAGACGGCGGCTCGGTCCCGTCATGGTCGTTGCTCACGATACCGCGCCCGCGGGCGCGCTCGACACGCGGGTCGGGTCGAGCCGTTCCGTCACGACTTTCCAGATGTGCGCGGCAACCGCAGGCTTTGGCTCGGTGGCATCGATCCCGATGCAGCGGCCCGGCTCGGCAGCCATGAGCTCACGATAGGCTTCGCGCAACGTCTCGTGAAAGGCTCGCGATTCCGCCTCGAACCGGTCGGCCGCTCGCTCTCCGCGCCGCTTGTTGGCGCGCGCAAGACCCACCTCCGCGGGCACGTCGAGGATGAACGTGAGGTCGGGTTTGAGGTCACCGACCGTTACCCGTTCAAGCCCGCGGATGAAAAGCGGATCGAGATGACCGAGGGTGCCCTGGTAGACGCGGGTCGAGTCCAGGAAGCGATCGCTAATCACCCAAATGCCCTGCGCCAGCGCCGGCTCGATCGTGTTGCGCACGTGGTCGCTACGGGCAGCCGCGAACAGCAGGGCTTCGGCCTCCACGCCGAGCGGCTCGGCCACACCGGAGAGCAGCACGTGCCGTATCGCTTCCGCGCCGGGGGAGCCTCCCGGTTCGCGCGTGAGCAGCACCTGGATGCCGGCCGCCGTGAGGCGCTCGCCCAGCAGCGTTGCATGAGTCGATTTGCCCGTGCCTTCGCCGCCCTCGAAGGTGATGAATCGTCCACGCATGATGCCATGACGGACGACAGAGGACGGACCCCACCCGCCGCCTGTCGTTCTCGTCTGTCCTCCGTCGTCTGGGGTTTGTCGTTATAGCCGCTTGAAGCCGGCACGGAACAGGCCGAGCACCAGTTCGGTCGCGGCATCGAAGGCGCGTCGTGGCATGGAGCCGGCATCCACGCCTTCCGCCGCCCGCAGCGGGACCTCGAGCACAACGGATTCGCCGCGCCACACCTTCAGCGTACCGATCTTCTGACCTTCCTGCACCGGTGCCGGCACCGGGCCGGAATAGACCACACGGGCGATGATCTTGTCGCGCGAACCGCGCGGTACCATCAATCGCACTTCTTTGCCCGCC
>DASQXF010000206.1:0-4277 GCA_035639895.1 Xanthobacteraceae bacterium | reverse complement strand
GAAGGCGCGCAGCTTGGGATCGCAGAGATAGGTGAAATTGACCTCGTCGAGCTGGAGATAACGGCAGCCGGCATCGGCGAAGGCGCGCACCACCGCGCGGTAGCTCTCACCGAGGTCGCGGTAAAAATCATCCATGATCGGATAAATCGTCGCCGGCACCGCGTCGCGCCCGTAGCGGAAATGCAGCGACGACGGCGACGGGATCGTCATTTTCGGCGTCATCTTGGCATGCGCGGCGACGAATTTGAAATGCTCGATCATCGGGTGTGAGCGATTTGCGCCGAGCTTGCCGGTCACCCGCAACATCATCGGCTTGGGCTGCGGGCCCTGGAACTTGATCTTGCGCTCGCCAAGGTATGCTTCGACGCCCTCGAGCTTGCCGAGAAAGTCGTAATTCCAGAACGCGCGGCGGAATTCGCCATCGGTGACCGATTGCAGCCCGACCTCCTCCTGCTTGCGGATCACTTTCTTGATTTCGTCGTCTTCAATCGCCGTGAGCTCGGCCGCAGTGATTTCGCCGCGCTCGTGTTTGCCGCGCGCCGCTTTCAGCGCGGCGGGACGCAGGAGGCTTCCCACGTGATCAGCACGGAACGGCGGCTTGGTCCTGGACATGATGGTTTCGCGCCTTGCGCGACAATGTCATCGCCCGTGGACGCGGGCGATCCAGTAATCACCGCTCACCGAGGTCAGTCACAAGGGCCGCGGCTTACTGGATGCCCCACCTACTGCGGGGCATGACGCCTTCGGGTACTGAGCGGCCGCACTCCATGTGCTCACTCGGCCGCGGCGAGCGCCTGCGCGCCTTTCGCCAGCACGAAATCGTACTTCAACTCGTAGAACGGCGTCGTCATCATTTCGCCGGTCGGCGCCTTGCCTGGAGGCTTTTTGACCCATTCGACGATTAGCGGCGCTTTCACGGCGTAAACGACGTCGGTCTCGAGATACTCGCCACCCTTCTGAAAGAGGTGCGTGACGAGACCATGGTAGCCCGGCGCAGACACCGCAAAATGAATGTGCGCTGGCCGCATATGGCTGATGTTCGTTCGCTCCATGAGCTCTCCCACCGTGCCGTCCATGGGAATCGTGTAGGCAATCGGCGCCACGGTGCGGATCACATAGGTTCCATCGGCTTGCGTGCGGTAGAGGCCGCGCATCCAGGGTCCTTTGACGTCGCGTTGGTCCTCGTAGAGTCCCTCGCCGTCGGTCTGCCAGAGATCGAGCACCGCTCCCGCGAGCGGCTCGCCGTCGAGGCCGCGCACCGTGCCGGTCACGAAGCAGGGAACCCCGGGCGCACCCTCCGCCATGTTGCCGCCATGTGCGATCGCCGGGGCGTCAGGCACGTGGAATGGTCCTTCGACCGTGCTCGGCGTCGCTCCACTGGGCTGGCGATGGTTGATCGCATCCACCAGCATGCTCACCCCCAGGACGTCAGAGGCGAGGATGAATTCTTGCCGCTTCTCCGACGAAAGCTTGCCGGTGCGGGTGAGCCAATCGATCGCCGTCCCCCACTCCGCCTGCGTCGGCTCGATCTCGCGCACGAAGCCGTGCAGGTGCTTGATCAGGGATTGCATGATCTGTCGCAGGCGCGGATCGGGAATGTCCTTCCACCGCTCCAGCGCGACGTCGGTGAGATTGTCTTCAGTCACGTAGGGCATGGCTGACTCCTCTTTGTTCTCGCAGCACGATCTGTCATGCCGCGAGTTCGCGGCGCACGATGCCGGCACCTGCGACCATCGCGCGCATTTTCCCGAATGCGACCTCGCGCGGAAGATATTTGAGGCCGCAATCGGGCGCCACCACGATCCGGTCGGCGGACGCAAACGGCAAGGCCTTGCGGATGCGTTCGGCAACGGTTTCGGGCGTCTCGACCGTCATGTCCGACAGATCGATCACGCCGAGAATGATCGTCTTCGACGGCAACTGTTGCAAGATCGAAAGGTCGAGCCTGGGTTGAGCCGCCTCGATCGAGACCTGATCGGCCGCGGAGCTTTCGAACTCCGCCAGGAAGGAGTAGCCGGAGGGCTTGTCCTTCACCACCGCGGCGTAGCCGAAGCAGATGTGCACGGCCGTTGTTCCCTCGACGCCCGCGAGCGCCCGATCGAGCGCCTTGAGTCCGTATTTGCGCGCCTTCTCCGGTCGCGACTGCATCCACGGCTCGTCGATCTGCACGATATCGGCGCCGGCCGCGAATAGGTCCTTGATCTCGGCGTTGACCGCCGCCGCATAGTCGAGCGCCAGCCGCTCCTCGTCGCCATAGAAATCGTCCTGGCACTGCGCCGACATGGTGAACGGACCCGGCACCGTCATTTTGATGGTCCGCTCCGTATTCTGGCGCAGGAATTCCACATCACGCACCTCGACCGCATGCTTGCGCCGAATCGGCCCCACGACCCGCGGGACGGTTGAAAACCCGCCCGTCCGGTTGGGCGTCTTGCCGGGGTTGTCGAGATCGATCCCCGCTAGCGCCGTGGCAAAGCGATTGGAATAGCTCTCGCGGCGCTGCTCGCCGTCGGTGATGATGTCGAGCCCCGCGCGCTCCTGATCACGGATGGCAAGCAAGGTCGCGTCATCCTGCGCAGCCTCGAGCCGTGGCTGATCGACGAGCCACAGATCCTGCGCGCGCACGCGCGGCACCTGCTTGGAAAGCTTGGCCTGGTCGATCAACCACTCCGGTTGGGGGTAGGAGCCGACCAGGCTCGTTGGTAGGAGCATCACAGCTTACCTGTCGTGCCGCGCACGCAATGTCCGGGACACGCGGCGACTACTTCGCCTTCTCGTAGGGATAGATCAAATTACCGGTCTTGAGATCGGCGGGTGTGAGCACCGTCTGCGTTTCCATGCCTCTGAACTGATCGAGCCCATTGCCCTTGATGCCGTGGTACTGCACCTGCAGCATGCGCGACTGCGCCCATTCGCCCTTCGGACCGAACTTGATGTCGCCCATGATGGTCTTGATCGTGTTGTTGCGCAGATACTCCGCGATCTTGTCGTCGTTGACGCTCTTCGTCGCCGTGATCGCGTTCGCCAACACCTCGAGATAGGCGTAGCCCCAGGTGCCGAGATAGTAGCCGAGCGGATCAACGCCTTCCGCGGCGGCGCGCGACTGGTAGACCTTCAGGAACGCCTCCGCGCTGGGCGTCATCATCGACGGCACCCAGGTCTCGTAGTTCACGAAGCCGTTGAGGAGCGGTCCAAGCTGCGTCTTGAATACGGTCGCCTGCAGCCCGACCATGGCGCCGCCGACCATCTTCGGCTTGTAGCCGACTTCGTTGATCGCCTTCACCATTCCCACCGAGTCGAGCGGATATGAGCAAATGGCGACGATGTCCGGGTTGGTCGCTTGGATGGCCCGCACAATCGGCGAAAAGTCGGTCGTGCTCGGCGGATAACTCTTATCGTAGACCACCTTGAACCCGTACGTCTTGGCGTTCTCGCGAGCGCCTTGGGCAGCGTTGTGCGAGAATTCCAGGTCGGCTGCGACGATTGCCACTGTTTGCGGTTTGGGATTCTGCGCGGCCGCCACCTGGAAGAAGCCCTCGGTGAAGGCCGGCTTGGTGTTCGGCCCTGATGGGATCATCGCGAAGTATTTCGGATAGTTGAATTCGCTGTTCACCGCGAGGCCGAACAGGCCGATGAAGACCTTGCCCTTCTGGATGACCACCGGCATCGCCGGCGCGATCATGGCGGTGGCATAGGGACCGACGACCAGATCGACTTTGTCGACGTCGAGCAACTTGGTGTAGATGCCCGGCACCGTCGACGGATTGCTCTGGTCGTCGTAGAAGAAGATTTTGACCGGGCGCCCGAGCAACCCTCCCTTCTTGTTGGTCTCCTCCTCCCAGATCTTGGCGCCGAGCAACGCCTGCTTGCCGTTGGCGGCGAGCGGGCCGGTCAGCGCCATGGAGAAGCCGATTTTGATCGGCTCGCCGGATGGCGCCTGCGCTTTTACCTGCGTCAAGAACATGGCCATCGCGGCCGCGGCGAAGAACGAGGCCAGGGCGCCCCGCCATTTCAGTCGTGCAAGCATCGGTTCCTCCAACTAGCTGATGTTTGACCGGGATTCTTGGCGATCCCTTGCTTTGAAATTGCGCTCATCGCCCCCACACTTCGCCGGCGACGTCGGCGATCATCCGCAATTTCGCCCATTGCTCGTCCTCGGCGAGGATATTGCCTTCCTCGGTGGAGGCAAAGCCGCATTGCGGCGAGAGACAGAACTGCTCGAGCGGAGCAAATTTGCCCGCTTCGTCGATGCGGCGTTTTATATCGTCCTTCTTCTC
>DASQXF010000205.1:0-3096 GCA_035639895.1 Xanthobacteraceae bacterium | reverse complement strand
CGCTTAGCACGTCCCGACCGCCGCGCCGAGGCGCGTCACGGCAGCTCATCTGCGCGACACCGCCCCGTGCTTGGGCTATAACCGCTCGCGGCAGGGCGAAGGCAAGGCGGTCGATGGCTTCAGATGCGATGACCCGAGTCGGCAGTACGGCGGCGCGCTCGCGCGGTTGGGCGGACGCTGGCCTGTCCATCGTGGTTCCCTTGTTCAACGAGGCAAACAATCTCGCCACGCTGCACGCTCGCATCGTCGATGTCGCGCGTTCGCTCAAGGCGGGACGCGGCCTGGTCACCGAGGTCGTCTATGTCGACGACGGCAGCCGCGATGCGACGCTCTCCGCCGCACGCGAGCTCGCGGCCGACAGTCTCGATATCCAGGTCATCTCGCTGTCGCGCAATTTCGGCAAAGAGGCGGCGCTGCTCGCTGGGCTCGATCATGCCCGTCTCGGCGCCGTCTTGTTCATGGATGGCGACGGCCAGCATCCGCCGGCACTCGTGGACAAGCTCGTCGGCTACTGGCTCGATGACGGCTACGATGTGGTCTACACCGCCAAGGCCCACCGCGCGCACGAGCCCTGGCTACGCCGCCTCGGGGTCAAGAGCTTCTACGCCCTGATCAATTGGGGGGCGCGGCAAAAAATTCCGCCGGACGCGGGCGACTTCCGGCTGCTGTCGCCGCGCGCGGCGGCGGCCCTCAAACAGCTTCCGGAGCGCAACCGGTTCTTCAAGGGCCTCGCGAGCTGGATCGGTTTCCGGCAGATCCGCGTCGACTACGAACCGGCCGAGCGCATCCACGGCCGCACGACTTGGAATCTCTATTCGCTGATCGGGCTTTCGATCGAAGGCCTCACCTCGTTCTCGGTCGCGCCGCTGCGGCTCGCAAGCCTGCTCGGGCTCCTGCTCGCGGCCGCGGCTTTCATCTTCGGGGTGCAAATCCTGATCGAAACCTTCGTGTTCGGCGAGTCGGTCCCCGGCTATCCCTCGCTGATCGTCGGGCTGATGGTGCTCGGCGGCGTGCAGCTCATCATGATCGGAATCATGGGCGAATATCTCGGGAAGATCCTGTCCGAGATCAAAGCACGCCCGGTCTATTTCGTGGCCGAGCACACACTCAAGACCGCCGAGAGTACAGGTGCTGCCGGCGATCCGCAGGCGCGCTCGGCCGCGGAATGAACCAAGCTGAGCGCCGCATCTGGTTGTGCGCGGACGACTACGGCATTTCCCCGGCGGTCAATACCGCAATCCGCGACCTCGTGGTGCGCGGCCGCCTCAACGCCACCTCGGCGATGGTGCTGGCGCCGAGCTTTCAACGTTCGGAAGCAGCTGCGC
Organism: Xanthobacteraceae bacterium; assembly: GCA_035639895.1. Taxonomy (GTDB): domain Bacteria; phylum Pseudomonadota; class Alphaproteobacteria; order Rhizobiales; family Xanthobacteraceae; genus VAZQ01. The sequence continues at coordinate 1,771 of DASQXF010000205.1, read as the reverse complement.
TCAGCGTGCTCAACTCCGCCGCGCCGCGCGTGGCGATCGGCCTGCACCTGACGTTCACCGCGCCCTTTCGCCCATTGAGCAAAGGATTCAAACCGCTGCGGGACGGCACGTTCCCGCCGCTCGCGACGACGGCGCGCCTCGCCCTTACCTATCGGCTCGACTACGACGCGCTCCTTGGCGAAATTACCGCCCAGATGCACAGGTTTGTCGACACCTTCGACCGCGCCCCCGATTTTGTCGACGGCCATCACCATGTCCATCTCTTCCCGCAACTCAGCGATGCCGTGCTCGAGGTCGTTTCGCGCACCGCGCCCAATGCGTGGGTGCGCCAATGCGGGCGGGCAGTGCCACTCGCGCAGCGATTGGCTGATCACAAGGGGCTGTTCCTCGATCTCTTGAGTCACCGGTTTCGCCGCCGGGCCGCAGCGCTGGGGTTGCGCACCAATCCGGCCTTCGCCGGCACCTACGAATTCGACGAGCAAGCGGATTTCGCGGCGCTGTTCCCGCGCTTTCTCGATCGGCTGCCCGATGGCAGCGTCGTCATGTGTCATCCCGGCTTCGTCGACGCCGAATTGCAGCAGCTCGATCCCCTGACGACGTTGAGAGAGAAGGAATATGCGTTTTTCACCGGCGACGGCTTTCCGGCCATCCTCGTAGCCCACGGCGTGGCATTGGCTTAACCACTCCGGGCGCTCCATCCCACTGGCCGGATGAGGAAAAAAGCCCGAAGTTGTTTTTGTTGTGCGCCATCATTCCGCTTTCACGGGTATTGCATACATACTCCAGTCGTCAGGGGAGGAAGGAGACGACCCATGACCCCAGAGGAACGCAATCTCGTCATCGAGCTGTTCGACCGCCTGGCGACGCTGGAGGACGCGCAACGAGATCCCGAGGCCGAACGCCTGATCAGGGATGGTTTGCGGCAAGCCCCCAATGCCCCTTACGCGTTGGTGCAGACCGTGCTGGTGCAGGACGAAGCGCTCAAGCGGGCGGACGCACGCATCCGCGAGCTCGAGGGCGCGGCGAGCGATGCCGAGCCACGCGATACCAGCTTTCTCGGCGGGATGCGTGAAAGCCTGTTCGGCAAACGCGAGGGTCGCGGCTCGGTGCCCTCGGTACGTCCGGGCGAGGCGGCGTCCGCATCGGCATCCATGTCGCCCGCTTGGCAGACGGGAGCACCGGCGCCGATGCCGGTCGGTCCGGCAGGAGCGTCGGGGACACCCGGCGGCTCGTTCCTCGGCACGGCAGCCGCAGCGGCGGCCGGCGTGATCGGCGGCTCACTGCTCATGAACAGCATTCGCTCCTTGATGGGTCACCCGCAAGGTGCACAGGCCGCCTTCGATCCGGCATCGGGAGCGAGCGGATCGTCGCCCTGGAGCGGCAGCGGCGAACTCGCGCGCGACGCCGGGGTGGGCGATATCGGACGCACGCGCTCGTCCGGCGACGACACCGCCAGCCGCAACTATGGCGCGCTTGACGACCGCGGCAATGACGACGCGCCGGACGATCAAGGTGCGGATGACTTCGACGACGACGACTTCGGCTTCGACGACGACGGCGGGGACAGCGAGCAGTAAGCGCGGATGCTGCGTGCTCCCTACGACACACGAGATCCCGGCTTGTCGGGACGCGGCCGGCGCACGGCGACGAAGCCGATGAACGATATCGCCGCAAAACCCGCGACCACCGCAAGCACGGTTGGGTCGGCGGTGCGCTCCGCGACGAAGGCGAGCACGAGCGGGGCGATCGCCTGCATGACCAAATAAGGGCC
>DASQXF010000204.1:0-2605 GCA_035639895.1 Xanthobacteraceae bacterium | reverse complement strand
GATGGACGCGAGCTCATCGACGGCATCGCATCCTGGTGGACCGCCTGCCATGGCTATAACCATCCCCACATCCGCCAAGCGGTCGAGCGCCAGCTCGCGTTGATGCCGCATGTGATGTTCGGCGGGCTTGCCCACGAGCAGGCGTTCACGCTCGCCGGCCGCCTCGCGGCGCTGATGCCGGGCGATCTCAATCGCGTGTTCTTCTCCGAGTCGGGCTCGGTCGCGGTCGAGATCGCCATGAAAATGGCGCTGCAGTTCTGGCTCAACCGCGGCATGCGCAAGCGCAGGAAGTTCCTTGCTTTCAAGGGCGGATATCACGGCGATACGACCGGTGCGATGGCGGTCTGCGATCCCGATGCCGGCATGCACGCTCGGTTCCGCGGCATCTTGCCCGAGCATTGTATCGTGGGGCTGCCGGAGAGCGAGGAGAGCGCTGCCAATTTTGCGCGCTGCCTCGAGCACCACGCCGAGGAACTCGCAGGCATCATCGTCGAGCCGCTGGTGCAAGGCGCGGGGGGCATGCGGTTCCACTCACCGACGGTCTTGCAGCGCCTGCGCGAGGCGGCGAACCGTTATGAGCTTCTCTTGATTTTTGATGAAATCTTCACCGGCTTCGGCCGCACCGGAAGCCTGTTCGCCTGCGAAGCGGCCGGCGTCGTGCCGGACATTATCACTTTGTCGAAAGCATTGACCGGGGGCACGTTGCCGCTCGCGGTTACCATTGCGCAGGCCAAGGTATTCGACGCGTTCTGGTCGGACGAGCCCGGCGATGCGCTGCCGCATGGGCCGACCTTCATGGCCAACGCGCTCGCCTGCGCCGCCGCTAACGCCTCGCTCGACCTGTTCGAGCGAGAACCGCGGCTGCGGCAAGTTGCGGATATCGCAACCGCCCTCGAGCATGGCCTCGCGCCGTGCCGCGGCTCCCCCGGCGTCAAGGACGTGCGGGTGAAGGGTGCCATCGGTGTGGTCGAGCTCGACCGCATCGACGATCTCGAGGGCTTGCGCGCGCGCTTCGTGGAGGAGGGGGTGTTCGTGCGTCCGTTCGGCTCAATTATCTATCTCACGCCCGCCTTCACGATCGACGCGGAGGAGCTTGCGAAATTAATGGGGGCGGTCGTGAACGTGCTGCACAAACGCAACTAGCGAGCGACGGTAGCTTCGTACTAGAGCATGTTCCGCTCATATCGAACCACATACCCCGTCATGGCCGGGGTTGTCATCGCAAGTCGGGTTTACCCGACTTGCGACGCTTTATAATGCGGAACTCGGGCAAGCCCGAGTTCCGATGCCATCCACGTTTTCATGAAACCACAAAAGACGTGGATGCCCGCGACAAGCGCGGGCATGACGGACGAGAGAGTGATTCAATCTGATCGGGGACGCGGCCTAAGACCGAGCACTCTACGGCCACTGCGGCGCATGCGTGCCGAGCGGAACGCTTGGCCGCACCCAGTGCGGCGGCGTTTCCGTCATGACGGCGGCGTGGCGCACGGCCGTCAGGCGCCCGAATCCGGACGGCGTGTCTTCCAAGCGATCACGCACATCGTCGAAAGTCGGGTCGGGGCAAGTCATGCCATCGATGCGTCCGAGATGGCGAAGCCAGTAGCCGGTCTGCGCGAGCGAGGTCCGAACGTGCCAGCTCCCGCCTCGCTCGGCACGTCGCGCCAGCGCCGACATCGCGGCGAATGCCATCAGGTAACCGGTGGCATGGTCGAGCACTTGCGCGGGCAGGGGTCTCGGCTCGCTCGCATGAGACGCCTCCGCTTCGGCGGCATTAAAGCCGCTGGCCGTCTGGACCAGCGAGTCGAACCCGCGCCGGCCTGCCCACGGCCCCTCGTGGCCATAGGCGCAAAGCGAGACGTAGACGATGCCAGGCTTGATCCGCGCGACATCTTGCGGGCCGAAGCCGAACGCCGCGATGGCGCCCGGACGATAGCCCTGCACGAAGATGTCCGCGTCCCGCAGCAGCGCGGCGAGGGTCGCGCGGGCGCTGCTCTGACGCAAATCGATGGACGTCGACAATTTCCCCCGTCCGGTGTCGATGACGAGCGGCGCCATCGCCGGTAGATGCGAAGCCGTGACGAGCAACACATCGGCACCGTGGACGGCGAGCGTGCGGCCACACACCGGACCGGCAATGATGCGCGTGAGGTCGAGTACCTTGATGCCCGCAAGCGGGCGGTCGCCTGCGGGCAGGGGCCGCGGCGCGGCATCCCCGATTCGATCGATAGTGAACAGTGGGAGGCGAGCGATGGCACGGCCTTGTGGATGCTCGTCCCACTCGGGGAACGATCGGCATGCGGTAACCACGAGCCCCGCGTCGGCGGCGGCCGTCTCGAACGCTTCGGCGTGCCATCCGTCGAGTGCGCGCTGCACTGCGCTTCGGTCGTGACTGCAGCCGAGCAGCGCGAGCACCCCATCGCGGTGATGCGGCAAGTTGGTATGGAGCCGCACCCAACGACCGTCGCCGCAGCGATACAAGCCCGCGATCGGGTCATGATATTCGGCGGGAGGCATCCCATCGACGCGCAAGTACCGTTCGCTGCGGAATTCGATGGCGGCGTCGCGCATGTCGACGCCGACAGCCTGGCGGCGACCCGTGCGC
>DASQXF010000203.1:0-3085 GCA_035639895.1 Xanthobacteraceae bacterium | reverse complement strand
CCGCCTGCGTCGTAGGCGCCTTGCCCGCGCGCTTGTCCTTGCGGGCTTTCTCGATCGTTCGTTTCTCCGGCATCATCGTCCTCCTTGCGCCGATTGCGCTATTAGCTTGTCCTGCGATCGGCCGCGCCTCGTTACATGGGCGCCTTGCACCCGATCGCGCGCAGTATCAATGCGCATTCCGCCAAATTGATCCCCGAATCGCGCTGTTCCCGCCGTATTATGCCGGCAGGCCCCTGAGGCCGCGCCTCCCGATGCGACCGGGATCAAGGTCTCCGGATCAGGCGTACGTGTTCGTGAAAGAACTAACCGGCCGCCCGCTGCTCGGCTCGCTGGTTCGCGGCGCGCGCAATGGCTTGCGCGAGATATTCGGGCGCTTGCGCGCCCTGCACGGCGATGCGTCCGCCGAAGATGAAACAGGGCACGCCGTCGATTCCCGCCTCTTTGGCGGAATCGGCCTCGCGCGTGACGCGCTCCACATCGTCGGTCCCGGCCAGGCGCTGGCGCACTTGCTCGGCATCGAGGCCGCATGCGGCCGCCGCCGCAACCAGCACCTCACGATCCGTGAGATCGCCGCCTTCGGCGAAATAGAGTTCCATCAGCCGCTGCTTCATGCCCGCGGCCTCTTCGCCGGCCCACAGAATCAGGCGGTGGCAGTCGAGCGTGTTGGGCTGGCGTTTGATCTTATCGAGGTTGTAGGTCAGTCCCTCCGCGGCTGCTGCCTGCGCGACGCGTTGCGCGATCGCTCGATAGCGTTCGGGCGAGCCGAACTTGGTGGTGAGATAATCTTCGCGGTTCATGCCTTCGCGCGGCACCCAGGGATTGAGGAAGTAGGGCCGAAACCGCACCTCGACCGCAATGTCGGGCCGCAACGCGATCGCCTTTTCCAACCGGCGCTTGCCGATGAAGCACCAGGGGCACACGACGTCCGAAACCATCTCGATCGGCAGGGCTGAAGTCATGGCGCTCTCCGCATGCGAGGCCGCCAGACTAGGCGCGCGATCACTCGGCGGCAACCCGGGGATGGGTGCCGAGACGCGCCACCAATGTGCTGAGATCGTCGGTGGGCTTGAGGGCGGCGAGCGTGATCGTCGGCTTGATGGCGCGGCGATCGCGACCGGGCGAGAGCATGGTTTGCCTCAGCACGTTCGCGATCCGGCGTGCGAGGAGATGCGCGCTGCGCAGGTCCGTCTTGGTGAACGCTGCAAGGATCGATCCGTCCTGTTCGCGGTACGCGAAATCCATGTTGCGCACGAGCCGGCTGAAAAGCCTTGCGGCATCGATATAGGCGCGACGGTCGACCACGCCGTCGAGGGTAAAGCGCGCAACAGCCAGCGCTGCGCCACTCTTCTCGCTTTCTTGCACGGCTCGCTCGAGGTTGCGCCAAAACGCTTGCGCGGCGAGTAGGCCGGTATCCTGATCGATGGCTTGCTCGCTCTCGAGCGATTTCAACGCGCGCGTCAGCTGACCGGCGAAGGCCTGGAGGCGCACGAATGGCAAGATACGCTCGACGAGACGCACCGCATCGGCTTCGACGCGCATCAGATTGGGCAAGCGTTCGTCGTCCGCTGTCGCGTTGTTCAGCACCCCAATCGGCAGGTCGCGAAAGCGCGTGTTCTCGGCAAGCATGGTCAACAGCGTCTCGGCAACCCGTGGGCCCAAGCCGTCGCCAATGATGACGCCCTCCACATCGCGCGCGTTGAGATAGCGCGCGGCGGTTTCGACGCTCGGCGCACCGATCAGGCCGGCGCGCTCGCTGATTGCTGCGGTAAGGGCGAGATACGAGCCGCCCCGCGCGACGCAGAGTACCGCCGCGTCTTCGAGCAGGTCAGGCGGGACATACATGGGTACTTTCTTCGTTGCGCCTCCCGCGCGTGATCGCCGTAGCACGGTGGCATGCAGGGTGCGAATCCGTAGCGCCCACCGCAGCTGCGCGATCAAGCGTTCGTTGGATTGGTTGATCGCGATCGGCAACGCGCCCGGGATGGCGGGCGTGCTGCTCCTGTCCACTCGCGCGATGACCGGCATGATCGGGCCGCCACGCGTTTCGATGCACTCGATCGCTGCGTCCACGTCTCGTGGTGAGGGCTTAGCTTCCGGCTCGGCGACGGCTAGCGCGACCGGTTGGATTTCGGCAATGGCAGCGGCCACATCACCCCAGCGTGTTTGCGCAATCGGGAAGGCGCCAGCCTTGCCGAGCACGTCGATGAAATCGGTTGCCGAATTCTCGGCTACCACCACCATCGGACCCAATAACGCCATGACGAGGAGCCGTTGCGCAGGATGGGTCGTCATCCTAGGTGAGGGCTGTTAACGGCTCGTCAACGAAATGGGAGGCTGCGCGGCCCGCAGGGAGAGTACCGCCTGTCAGGGCGACTTCGGCTCGCGCCACCAGGTTTCGGGAAGATAACCATAGAGCGAGGTGGTCTCCGGTCGTGCGACGGTGGTCCAATGCGCGATCCACTGTGCCGGAGGATAAAACAGCGGAATGACGTAAAAGCCTGAGATGAGCACTCGGTCGAGCGCGCGCACTGCGGCGACGAAATCGCCCTGGTCCTCTGCCTTGAGCAGCGCGGCGATCATCGCATCGACGGCCGCGCTCTTGACGCCCATGTAATTGCGGGTACCCGGCTGGTCGGCAGCAGCTGATCCCCAATAGAAAGCCTGCTCGTTGCCCGGCGACAACGATTGGTCCCAGCGATTTTCGATCATATCGAAGTCATAGATGAGACGCCGCCCCTCGTATTGAACCGCATCTACGACGCGAACGCGTGCCGCAATCCCGGCCCGCTTCAGACTTTGCGAAAACAACAGCGCGAGCCGCTCCTCGTCCCGCGCCGTGACCAGAATTTCGAACGTCAGCTGTCGGCCACTCTTGCGCTCGACGAGTTCTGTGCCGCGGAGTTGGTAACCGGCGGCGGCCAGCAACTCGAGCGCGCGTTTGAGGGTGGCGCGGTCGCGGCCGGAGCCGTCGCTGACCGGCGGCGACCAGGTGCCATCGAGCACGTCGGCGCGAACCGCGTCGGCAAACGGCGCAAGCAGCGCTCTCTCGCCGTGATCGGCCGGCCGCCCATGCGACGACAATTCC
>DASQXF010000202.1:0-8192 GCA_035639895.1 Xanthobacteraceae bacterium | reverse complement strand
ATCGTTACGGTCTGTGGCGGTCCCGGATCAGCGGTGCACCGCTCCACTTCATCTCGCGCTGCACCGCATCCGGGACGCGCAAATTGATGAGCGCCTATGTCCCAGAAGGCGCCGTTTTCTACATGCTGGGCAGGCAGGAGTCTATGACGACGCCTCCGGCTACTCGGCGGCGATGCGCACGGCGGCTTGCGCCTCGACCTCGGCAAGGCAGCGCGTAAGCGCTTCCCCCTCAGGATCGGCAAGCGCCGCGGCGCGCGCGCTGGCGATGGCGTCGAGGCCGCGGGCGAGCGGGATGCATCCGGTCAAAGTCGGCCGAATGATGCGCGTCTCGATCAGGCGATAATTGGCGCTGCCGCGCTTGAGGGTGTCACCATAGCCCTTGATGAGGCGCGCGCACTCGGCGATCTCGAGCGCGAGATCGCCCGACAGCCGTGCCGCCTCGGCGATGAGACCCAGCCACGCGTCGATCGCGCGTTGCTCTTCTTGAAAGCGGTACGACTTCGGGCGCCGGCGGCGCAGCTTGGCCAGCAGCCAAAAGCGCAGAAAGCCCGAAACCGACGTGGTGTTGACCTCCATGCCCCAATGTAGGCGCTGGCTCAGGCCGCGCCGCTCGGCAATGGCGAGGAGGCGCTCGGCGAGGACCGGCGGAAGGAGCGAGCACAGCTCCTCGATGCCAGGCTTGAGGAACTCGGTCACCGTGAACGGTTCGCCGGGCTTGACGCCCAGCTCCGCGCAAATGCGCTCGAGCCGCGCCGGATCGATCTTGGCTTGCGCCACGCGGATCACGTCCTCGTAGGACATCCGCAACGCGAGGTGCCGTGCGGTCTCGCGCACGAGCCGGCCGTCCGCTTGCGCGCGCGCGTCCGCGGCGCAGATCGGCGCCAGGCGATCGAGGTAATGGTGTGCATAGGCAACGTCCTGATACGCGGCGAGCCTGCGCACGCCGCTCAGCACGACATCGCGTGCCGCCTCCGGCACGACAATCCCGCGCTCGAGTTCGCCGAGCGCGGACGCTTGCGGGCGACGTTGCGTCTTGTCGTCGCCGCGCGGGACATGTGCCTTGGCCGCGGCGTCAAGTCCGGCGCGAAAGCCCCTGAGATTGGCGTCCACCGCTTTGCCGTCGGCGCGGATCGCGCGCTCGAATGCGTCAGCCGGGATCGGCAGGCGAGCGCAGCCGGCGATACACCCGAGCATGACTGCATTGACCATCGCGCCGCTTTGCTTGGCCAGCGTAGCCATATCGAAGAGGATGTGGCTTTGTGCCTGCGTCTCGATCGCTTTGATCAGGCGCGCGCTGTCGTAGCGGCCATCGCCCATCGCCATTTTCTCGACCACCAGATAGGAGCGCCCGGTCGAGGCGATCATCAGCGTGCGGTCGGCCGTGACGAAGCCCGAGGCGATGGTGCGGCCCGCCTCCAACAGCTCGCTCGCCAGCACGATGTCGACGTCGCCCACGGCGGGAGCGAGCGCCAGCACGGGCGGTGCGGGAAGTTCGTGCGCCGGCACCGGCACGATCTCGATGTAATAGGTGGTCGCGCCGGTACGCTGGGCAACGCCGGGAATCGAGGTCGATTGCACGGGAAGGCCAAGCTCGGCGGCCGCGGCGACGATCCAATCCGTGAGCACGCCGCCGCCTTCGCCGCCGAGCGCAGCGATGAGAATGCTGATCGGCCGTGGGCCGCTCATACGCGCGCCTCGGCGCCGCGCGCGGTGAACGCACCGATGATCTTTTGCCGTCCGCGGTGGAGCGCACGATCCCACCAGCTCGGATTGCGGACCACTTCGGCGCGATAGAATGAAGGGCAAAGCACCGCGGCATGCGCCACCTCGCCGCACAGCCCGCAGCCGACGCAGCTCTCGATAACGGTTGCCACCGGGTCGCTGCGCAGCGGGTCGGCATTGGGCTTGACCGTAAGCGAAGGGCAGCCGGAGAGGCGGATGCAGGAATGGTCGCCGGTGCAGATTTCGTCGTCGACGCCGAAGCGGATCTTCACGACGCGCTCGCCGCGTTTGAGCTTCTCGGCCTCTTGCGCGCGTAGGCGGCGTTGGCGGGCGAGCTGACATTCGCCGTCGGCGATGATCACTTTGAGTCCGCGCTCGGCCGTGCGCATCGCCGCTTTGAGCGTCTTCGTCATCTTGGCGACGCTGTAGCTGTGTACTGTGCGCAGCCACTTCACGCCCAACGAGCGCAAGGTCTGCTCGATGCTCATGCCCGTCGAGGCCCCGAGGCGGTTCGCAGCGCTCGACGGGAGATATTGCTGGCCGGTGGCGGAGGCGTATCCGTTCTTCATTACGATCAGCACGCCGTCGCCCTTGTTGAAGAGGTTCGAGGCGACGCCGGTGACGAGACCGTTGTGCCAGAAGCCACCGTCGCCCATGACGGCGATCGGGCGGCGCGCCATGTTGGCAGCGACCGCCGCCGCGCTCGCGAGCGACATGCCATAGCCGAGAATGGAATTGCCGAGGCTGAACGGCGCGAAGGTCGCAAACGAATGGCAGCCGATATCGGCGCTGATGTGGGTCGGCCCAATTTCGCGCTGCATCAGCTTGATGGCGCTGAACACCGGCCGTTCCGGACACCCGGTGCAGAAATTCGGCGGCCGGGCCGGAATGTCGCCTACCGCGGCCATGGCGGCGGCCTTGTGCGCAAGCATGCTCTTGGCGCGCGCGGCGATCACATCGGCGTCGATGCCTGCGGGTCTGCTCTCGGCGAGAAAGGACGCAAGCGCGTTGAGCAGCACGTCTGAGGTGTATTCGCCCGCCCGCGGCAGCGCGCCCTTGCCTAGCACCCGAGTGTTGATGTCGGCGCGGCGCAACTCCACATTGACTGCCTGCTCGACGTAGTCGGGGCTGCCTTCCTCGACCACGAGCACGGCGCGCTTTCCCGCGCAAAACTCGCGCAGCTCCGCCGGCACCAGCGGAAACGCGACGTTGAGCACGTAGATCGGAATGCGGCTTGCGCCATAGAGATCGGCGAGATCAAGCCGCGCGAGCGCGCGCAGCACACCGTTGCTGAGCCCACCCAGGACAATGATGCCGACGTCGGCACAATCGCCCGCGATGACTTCGTTGAGCTTACGCGCACGGATGAATTGCTGTGCGGCGGGCAGCCGCTCCTCGACCTTGAGCCGTTCCTGGGAAAAAATGACAGGCGGATGCGCCAGCCGGCCATAATCGAAACGGGGCGGCCCGGCGAGGCGATTCTTGGCGGAAAACGCGGCGCGGCGATTGGCTTTAGCCTTGAACTCCCCGGTGACGTGGCAGGCGCGGATACGCAATTCCATCATCACCGGCGCGTGGCTCGCTTCGGACAGCTCGAAGCCTTCCTCGACCATGCGCACGATGGTCGGCAGATCCGGCCGTGGGTCGAGGAGCCACATCGAAGATTTCAGGGCATAGGCGTACGAGCGTTCCTGGATCACGCTCGCGCCCTCGCCGTAGTCCTCGCCGAGGATGATCAGCACGCCGCCGAGGACTCCTGGGGAGGCGAGATTCGATAGCGCGTCGGCCGCCACGTTGGTGCCGACGATCGATTTCCACGTCACCGCGCCGCGCAGCGGATAATTGATCGAGGCGCCGAGCATGGCCGCGGCGGACGCCTCGTTGGTGCAGGTTTCGAGATGCACCCCGAGATCGCCGATGATGTCCTCGGCATCGACCAGCACGTCGAGCAGGTGCGAGACCGGCGCCCCCTGATAGCCGCCGACATAGCTTACGCCGGACTGCAGCAGCGCCTTGGTCACCGCGAGGATGCCCTCGCCGCGGAAGGTCTCCCCGTCCCCGAGCTTGAGCGCTTGCACCTCTTTCTTGAAGGAGCGTTCCATCGCTTCCGCCTTTGAGCGATGGAGGTTCTATATCGGCGCCGGGGCGAATGCTACCAGGGCGGCCATGGTGACCTGTCGGATCGTGGCGGCGCGGAATTGCATGTCCCGGGCGCAGCGCGGTGGTGCGCTGCAGACCCGGGACCGCTGCGGTCCGTGACGGTCCCGGATCGGCGGTGCACCGCTACGCAAGAGCTTCGCGCTGCACCGCATCCGGGACACGGGAGGGGCGCGGCGCTATTTGACCGTGATATTCGCTTCGCGGATGATGCGGGTGTAGTCGTCGAACATCCGCTGCAGATAGGCGCCGAATTCCGCACCGCATATGCCCACTGGAAACAGCCCTTGTTGCGCCAGCTTGGGTTTCATGTCGGAAGCCTTGAGCGCGCCGATGAGCCAGCCGGACAGCCGATTCACCGTTTGCGGCGGCGTTTTCGCCGGCGCCACGATGCCATAGAAGATATCCGCCTCGTAGTTGCTGATGCCGGTCTCGATCAGCGTCGGCACTTCCGGCAGCGCCTCGACCCGCGCGCGCGAGGTGGTGACAAGCCCGCGCAGCACGCCGGAGCCAAGCTGCGACACCACGGTGGGATAGTCGGCCCACACCGCCGCCACATGATTGCCCATCAGCGCGTTGATCGCAGGCGCGGTACCGCCATAGGGCACGTAGGTCACATTGATATTCGCCGCGCGCTTGAGCACCTCGATAGCGACGTGCAGCGAGGAGCCCGGTCCGCCGCTGGCGAAGGCGAGTTCGCCGGGCTTTGCGCGCGCAGCGGCGATCAAATCATTGAGCGTGCGGTAGGGCGAAGAGGCCAGCACGACGAGAACCATGGGGGTCGCCGCAAGGTAGCAGACCGGTTCGAAGCTGCGCGTCGGGTCGTAGCTCGCGCGTTTGAGCGCCGGATTGGCGACGAACGAATTCGCCACCAGCAGCACGGTGTGACCGTCGGGCTCGGCGCGCTCGACGGCCTCGGTTCCGATCACGGTGCCGCCGCCAGGGCGATTCTCGACCACCACGGTCGGTCCTTGCGCGCGGCCGATCTGCTCCGCCATCAGACGCGAGAGAATGTCGGGGCCGCTGCCTGGCGTGTAGGGAACGACGATCTTGATTGTTCCCGCCGGCTGCGACCATGCGCTCGACACAAGCGATGCCACCAAGCCGACGGCTGCAACCACGGTGGTCAAGCGAGCACGAGAGTGCGCGGTCATTGGTCGGTTCCTCACATTTTGGAGGGCAGATAGAGCGCGATGACGGGAAACGCAATCAGGATGATCAGGCGCAGGATGTCGGTGATGATAAACGGCAGCACGCCGTAGAAGATCGTCGAAATCTTCACGTCCTCCACCACGCTCTTGATCACGAAGATGTTCATGCCGACCGGAGGATGGATGAGGCCGAGCTCGACGGTCATGACGATGATGACGCCGAACCAGATCGGATCGAATCCAAGCTCTTTGATGACCGGGAAGATGATCGGCACGGTGATGATGATCATGGCCAGCGCGTCCATGAGGCATCCCAGCACCAGATACATGATCATGATCAGCGAGAGCACGCCGTAGCGGCCGAGTCCCAGTCCGGTAAGGAATTCGGTGACCTTCTGCGGCGTCTGCGTAACGGTGAGGAAATAGCCGAACAGGATTGCGCCGATCAGCACGGTGAAGACTGCGGCGGTCACCCGCGTGGTCTCGAGCAACGAGCGGTAGATGTCAGCCCATGACAGCCGCCCGCGCGCGACTCCGATGACGAAAGCGCCGCCGGCACCGGCGCCCGCGGCTTCGGTTGCAGTGAACAGGCCGCCATAGAGTCCGCCGATCACGAAGGCGAACAAGAGCAGCGTCGCCCAGATGCCGCGCAATCCGGCGAGCCGCTCCTTCCAGGAGCTGCGCGGCCCCGCCGGCAGGAATTTGGGCCGCACCATGCCGATCACCGTGATGGTGATTATATACATGGCCACGGCAAGCACGCCCGGCAAAACCCCGGCGATGAACAGCTTGCCGACGTCCTGCTCGGTGATCAGCCCGTAGACGGCGAGCACGGTCGAGGGCGGGATCATGATGCCCAGCGTTCCGCCCGCGGCGATAACGCCGGTGGCGAACGATTGCGGATAGCCGAAGGCGCGCATCTCGGGATAGGCGACCTTCGAGAAGGTCGCCGCGGTCGCAACCGACGAGCCGCAGATCGCGGCGAAACCGCCGCAGGCGGCAATCGTGGCGATGCCGAGCCCGCCCTTGAGATGCCCGACGAAGGCGTTCGCTCCACGGAACAGCTCCCGGCTCATTCCTGATGTGGTGGCGAACGCCCCCATCAACAGAAACAGCGGCACCACGGCGAAGTTGTAATCGGTCACCGTGCGCATGGTGGTGTGGCCGACATTCTTAAGCGCGGCGGCGCCGCCGACGATATAGGCAAAGCCGCTCACGCCCACCAATCCCATGGCCATGCCGACGGGTACGCGCAGCAGCATGAGCACGAACAAGGCAACGAAACCCAAAATCGCGATGGCGTCGGAGCTCATCGATCTCATTCGACCGGCTTGATCTGCTCCGGCCGGCTCAACAACTCGGGATAAAAGATCAACCGATAGGTGCGCAGTGCGATCAGGATCACCGCCGACACGTCGCCGATCCAGGCCAGCGCGAAGAACGGCCAGGTCGGCAACCGCAGATCGAACGTGAGCACGTTGTCGGCGCGTGTCGTCCAAACTTTGTCGTAGAGGGTAAATGTCTGCACCGCGACGACGAATAAAAGGACGAGCGTCGCGAAAATGTCGAGCGCGCGCTGATATCTTGCGCTCACATTGGCATACAGGAGATCGACCGTGATGTGGGTGCCGCGATAGGACGTCGCACCGATGCCCCAGAAGATCAGCACGCCCAACAACAGGCGGCCGAAGTCATAGCTGTCGGGAATGGAGACGCCGAAGAAATAACGCAGCAGCACCGAGACGAACACATCGGCGGCGACGATCCCGACAAACAGCGCAGCCAGGAACTCGATGGAGTCGATGAAGCGATCGGCAAATTTGGGTTTCACGGCGCCTCGCGCATGAAACCGACTGCAGCGCCTTTGTCGCGACTTTGCGTAGGGTGGGCAAAATCGCCGGCCCGGAAAGAACGAGTCGCGCTGGCGTCGTCGGCGATTTTGCCCACGCAAACGAGGTGCGTGGGCATTGCGCGTGCGCAAGAGATGCGGATGCCAGAGCTACCGGCGCGCAATGCCCACCCTACGATCGGTTCGTGCCGGATGCTCAGTACGCCGCCTTATACTGAGCGAGCGTCTGCTTGAGCTCCTTCATGATGGCGTCGGGATCGCCGCCGGCTTTGCGCACGTTGTCGAACCACTGTTTCTCCAGCGGTTCGGCCGACTTCTTCCATTCCTGGAGCTGCGCGTCAGTGATCGGATAGACCTCGTGCCCGGGCTCGGCTTTGACCTTGGCTAGGCCGGCGCGCTCGAAATCCGCCCAGGGGTCGGCGAATTTGCCGGCCCATTCGGTGGTGCAGTGATCGTCGATGATCTTCTTCTGCGCTGCCGACATCGCCGCGTAGGTGCGCGGGCTCATCAGCCACTGGAACGTGACGGTGTGGAGCGGCGCGTCCATGTGATACTTAGTCACCTTGTCGACGCCGAGCAGCGGCACCGAGCCCCAGGGGAAGGTGACCGCCTCCGCCACGCCTTTCTCCATCACGTCGCGCACCTCGGTCGCGCTCGCCTGCACATTGGTGCCGCCGAGCAGCGTCACCCAGGCCGCCACCGTCGCCTGCGAGGGCCGAACCTTCATGCCCTTGATGTCGGCCGGCACCATGATCTTCTTCTTGCTCGAGTGGAAGGTGAGCGGATCGAGGATGAACGAGAAGCAATACTTCACGTCCTTCATCTCGGTCGGCGCATATTTGCGATACCAGGCGTCGATCGCCCGGATGCCGCCCTTGGCATCGCCGACGAGAAACGGCAGTTCGCCGGCGGCAATGATGGGGAAGCGGCCCGGCTGGTAGCCCGGATTGACGTAGGTGAAGTCGGCGATGCCGTCGCGCGCCATGTCGTAATGGTCGAAAGCCCTGCCGAGCTGCTGCGACGGAAACACCTTGGATTTGATTGTGCCGTTCGACGCCTTCTCGACCGACGCGCCCCACTCTTCCATCGCCTTCTGCAGCGGATGCGTTGGCGGCACCCAATGCGAAAGCTTGAGCTCGAAGGTTTTCTCCTGCGCGAGCGCGGCTGATGTTGCGATCAGCAATCCTGCGGCTGCGGAGATCGCCACGGCAAAGGAATGTTTGCTTCGACGCGCTGGCATGCTCTCCTCCTGGTCAAAATGCGTGCCCGCTGAGCGGCGGGTGGCGGCATTGAGCCTCAAGCGACCAGCACTG
>DASQXF010000201.1:0-6347 GCA_035639895.1 Xanthobacteraceae bacterium | reverse complement strand
CATCTCGCCGATTGAACTGGAAACGACGCGCGGCGTGATCGACACACCCCGTGTTCCGACCATGCGCGTTGCTGCGCCGCTGTTTGCCCCCGATGGTCGGCGGTTTGGAATTGTCATCGCAAATCTCGACTTGCGGCCGGTGTTCGACCGCATTCGCTGGGCCGGA
Organism: Xanthobacteraceae bacterium; assembly: GCA_035639895.1. Classification (GTDB taxonomy): domain Bacteria; phylum Pseudomonadota; class Alphaproteobacteria; order Rhizobiales; family Xanthobacteraceae; genus VAZQ01. The sequence continues at coordinate 6,181 of DASQXF010000201.1, read as the reverse complement.
CGCCCAGGTAGCCACATCTACGTCGTAAACGACTCGGGCGATTACCTCCTGCATCCCGATCCGAATCGTGAGTTCGGCTTTCAGCTCGGTTCTCCGGCACGAGTGTCAGACGAATATCCGGGTCTCATGCAGTTGCTGCAGAGCGATGATACGAGACCTCGGATCGTCCAGAACCGTTCCGGTGAGGACCTCGGCGTCGCATGGCAAAAGTTGCGGCTGGGGGGTGGCCCGCGGGTCGCTGCGATTGAAACCCTCTCGTATGGCCCCCTCATTGCCGGAGCGACCACCATTCGCGATTCCAGCGCGGTCGCTGCGCTGGCTGCGGTGCTCGTTGCCTTCGTCTTGGCGGTGTTTATTGCCCGGTCGATGGCCAAGCCGTTGGCGCAAATGACGCGGGCGGTTGAAGGCTTGGCCGACAACCAACCGATCGTCGTGAATACCGGCGCCGGCGGCGAAATCGGCACATTGGCCAAAGCATTCGCCCGGATGGACGCCGAGGTGCGCGAGAAGACGGCGGCACTGACCCGTGAAATCGAAGAACGCAGTCGCCTCTTCGATTTGTCACCGGATTTGATTCTGACGACCGATCATGAGGGCAAGATTCTTCGGGTCAGCCCGAGCTGCCGGGCCATTGTAGGGTACGAGCCGAAAGAACTGGTGGGGCGCAACGGCGCTGAGTTCGTTCATCCAGGTGATCTCGAAGACGCGCGGGCGGAAATACGCATCGCGCGTCGTGGAGAGCAAAGGCGCAATTTCGAGACCCCTTGGGTTCACAAGGACGGACGCGTGATACCCATGGCGTGGAGCTGCGTATGGTCCGATGCCGAACAATGTCACTTCTTCATCGGTCGCGATATGACCGAGGCCAAGAAGGCGGAAGAGGCGCTGCTCGACAGCGAGCGCATGGCGCGCACCATCATCGATACCGCGCTTGATGCCATCATCCAGGTCAACGAATCCGGCGAAGTCCTGGAATGGAATCCGCAGGCCGAGTCGATCCTCGGCTGGTCACGCCAGGAGGCGATGGGCAGACCGATCACGGATCTGTATCTGCCCAAGGGCTATCGGCCCCGCTATCTCACCATGAACGAGCTGTTGCGGCAGGTGGGGCGTGTCGAAGGCGAGCGCTTCGAAATCGATGCGCTGCGCAAGGACGGCCACAAGATCAAGATCGAAATATCGATGAGCGGCGTGCGCCGGCGTGATGGCAACGTCTACAACCTGCTGGTGCGCGACATCACCGGCAAGGTCGCCCTCGAGGAGCAGATGCGGCAGTCGCAAAAGATGGAGGCCATCGGACAGCTGACCGGCGGCATTGCGCACGACTTCAACAACGTGCTCACCGCGATCACCTCGATCATCGGTATTCTGTCTGACGGAGTTGCCGACAAGCCGCAACTCGTGGAGGCGACCAAATTGATCGCGGCCGCCTCGCGGCGCGGGGCGGAGCTGACCAGACGTCTTCTCGCCTTCGCACGCAAGCAGCCGCTGGAGCCGCGCGAAACCGATGTCAATGCGCTGATCGTCAATGCTCAGAAGCTGTTCCGACCCGCGCTCGGCGAGCAGGTCGAGGTCGAGGTGTCGCTCGACGAGCATGCCTGGCCCGCACTTGTCGATCCCACCCAGCTCACCACGGCGCTGCTCAACCTCGCGGTCAACTCGCGCGATGCCATGCCCAAGGGTGGAAAGCTCACGCTCGAGACCCGCAACGTCGTGCTCGATGAAACGTACACTCACTTGCATGCCGAGGCGACGCCCGGCGACTATGTCATGATCGCAGTGAGCGATACCGGCAGCGGCATTCCGGCGGCCATCCGCGACAAGATCTTCGATCCATTCTTCTCGACCAAGGGCGTCGGCAAGGGCACCGGGCTCGGGCTGAGCATGGTCTACGGGTTCGTCAAGCAGTCCGGCGGGCAGATCGACGTGTACAGCGAGGAGGGACACGGCACGAGCATCAAGCTCTATCTGCCGCGCGCGAGCGCGCCGGAGGAGGTCGCCGAGGCTGCCGCCCCGTCATTGATCGAAGGCGGCATGGAGACCATTCTGGTGGTTGAGGACGACGCGCTGGTCCGCAGATCGGTCACCACCCAGATCCAGAGTCTCGGCTATCAGACCATCTCGGTGGGGAGCGGCGCCGAGGCGTTGGAGGTTGTCGAGCGCGGCGATTCGTTCGACCTGCTGTTCACCGACGTGATCATGCCCGGCTCCATAAACGGCCGAGAGCTTGCCGACGAGGTGCTCAAGCGTCGACCCGGCATGAAGGTGCTGTTCACGTCCGGCTATACCGAAGACGCCATCTTCCATCACGGCCGGCTCGATCCCGGCGTGCTGCTCCTCGCCAAGCCCTACAGCAAGGCCGAAATTGCCCACATGATCCGTCATGCCTTGACGACCGGATGAGGCGCGCTCCGCTCGCACTCATTTCTTCTCTTTCAAATGGCGGAGCTCCGCCAACAGCTCGGGGAACGGCTGATACGCCGCGCCACTGCACTGGCCGCCATCCGCGTCGATGAACTGGTTGATGCGGCCCGAGAAGAAGATCACCAGCTTCTCTTTGCGCGAATCCGCTGCGTTGGCCTGCAGGCAAACGAAATACCGGTTTTCCATCGCGAACGCTTTGAGCGCCGGGGCTGATATCGAGGCGTCGCGCGTGTTGATGAGCTCGCCCGGATGGGCCTGCACATAGGCCAGCACGTCCTTCTTGTAGTTTTCCGGAAACATATTGGGATCGACGGCCTTTTCCGGCTGTCGGCCAAAACCGATCTCGGAGCAGCCGACGAGGGCGGCCGCCAGTTGCATCAAAACGAACGGCGGAATTGCTCTCGAGGTGACGGTCTTGAGCGCCACTGCGTCCTCACCGAGTTCGCGGTTGCCGGTTTGGCGCAAATTTATGGCATGCAAGAGGCGCCGCACAACGTGGCCGTTAAAGGCTCTGGGCGATGAGCCATGTTCCGCCCGCGAAGAATACCGCGCCGGCGGTGCGCGAAATTATGCGTCCGGCGGGGACGACCTTTTCGGCCAGCACTAGCAGTGCGATCGCGGCGATCCACAGCACGTTCATCACCCCGCCGACGAAGAGCAGCGCCATCAGCGCCCAGCAGCAGCCGATGCAGTAAGCGCCGTGGCGAAGACCGATCACGAGCGCGCCCATCGCCTCGCGACGAAATCCGCCGTGACGCTGAATGAACAACCATGGCGCTTGGCACTGGCGCAGGCAGGCGTCCTTGAGCGGCGTCCACTGATAAAGGCCGGCGCCGATCAGCACCGCGCCGCCGAAGACATCGCTTGCGCCCTCCATCATGGGGCTCAGTAACGCGCTGCGTTCCAGCGCCCATTGCGCCAAGCTTGCGGCCAGCGCAAAGCCGATCCACGCCACCAGATAGCCCGCGGCAAAATAGGCGCTTGCGGCCAATGGCTGTCCCTGCTGCGCCGCCTGCCGCCCGACGCGGGCATAAAGCAGGATCATCGGCGTGGCCGACGGCGTCATCATGCCGATCATCATGACGGCCCACATGACGAAGACAAACGCGAACTCCATCACGCTCCAGGGCGCGGTTGCCGGCATCATCAGGCCCATGCCGGCCGGGATCATGCGCAAGCCGGACATGTCCATGCCGCCCATCTCCATGTCGACGGCGAGCCACCACACGTAAGCCCAGGCGAGCGCAGTCAATATGACGAGCGCGGCGACTACGATCGCGCGATCGCGCCGCAGCACGGCCTCGAGTGCCGCATCGGCCATATCGGATCAGCGCACAATGCCGCTTTGGCTGAGATGAATCTCGGCGAATTGGGCGTAGGAGTCGGCGAGCTCCAGCTGGATGGGGCGCGAGGTCTTGCTCCAGCCGCGTCCGATTTCGGCGAGCGTGTATTCGAACCCGTCGACCATATCGATGCGCACGCGGTGTTGCGCGCCGGTCACCGGATTGAGGATCGGCTCGCCGCGCCCTTCGGTCACGCCGGGCACCACCAAGCGCGCCCTTCGCGCGGCAATGTCGACCTGGAATTCTATCGGCGCGAAGATCGGCTCATGCACCTTTTCCAAGGTCGACGCGAACACATTGAAGACCGTCGCCCCCGGCTCGGTATCCTGGCCGCTGAGAATGCGCAATAGCGCGCCGCGCTGCGCCTCGTTTGCGCGTTCGTCGATCACCACCGCCGCTTCGCCCTTGCCTTCATGAATGGCCCCCGGCCAACGGAAAATTCCCACGAATTTCAACCCATCGAGCGCGGTCGACCCGTGATGACCACGCTCGATCTCGAACCCGCCCACCGCTTGGCAATGGCCATGCGTGGGCAAACCGTTGAATTGGCAGGGGCAGCCGTAGGAGCAGTTGCAATTGACGAACTCACGTCCCTTGATGGTCCACTTGGTGTCCGCCATGGCGCCTCCTGGCAGGAATGTTCGCGGCCGAATACCGGCCTTGTCTGACTGAATGCTACCAAGCCAGCGTCTTGCTCGAAAGCCCGCCGGCAAGCCGCATGCAATGTGCTATGCCCCTTCTTCTGTGAAGAACTTCTCCCCGCGGGCAAAGCGGTTGGGCTTGAGGAAGAAGCCGAGGATGAGCGCGCCGTTCGGCGCCACGGCCTCATGCTTGTTTCCGGCCGGCCGCCAGACGAACTGGCCAGGTCCGCAGACGCCCTCGTGATCCTCGAGCGTGCCTTCGAGCACGAACGTTTGCTCGAGCGCCGTGTGCTCGTGCAGCGGCACGACGGCGCCGGGATCGAGCTTGAACAGCGCCGTGGTCATGCCGCTCTCGTCGGAATAGAGCATCTTGATCCGGATGCCTGGAAACTTGGTCGGCTCCCATGGCATGTTGGGCACGTCGAGATAGCGCGAGGCGAGCTCCGGCGTGTTCTCGGGCTTGATATCGGGATGCACGACCTTGCGGGGTTGCGCGGACATGGGCTTCTCCTTGGTCAGTCAACGGGGATGGAGCGAGAGTATATACGTTGCCGCAAAAGACGCGATTGCGTGCGCAAGGTAGAACTAGCTCCTTGCCGGAGGAGCCTCACTTTTCCAATAATTTCCGCAACTAGTGGAGCCCTCAGGGCCCCGCACATGCAAACCCCTGCCGCGCATCCTGTCCGTCTCCTTTGCTGTGCTGCGCTCGTCTGCTGCGCATGGGCAACGAATCCTACTCCCGCAATGTCCGCCGAACCGATCAAGATCGGCGCCGTGCTGCCTTTCTCCGGCGGCGTCGAGCTTTACGGCCGGCAGGCGAAGCTTGGTCTCGACCTTGCGGTCAAGGACATCAATGCGGGCGGTGGGATTCTCGGCCGGCCGGTCGAGGTCATCTATGAGGATGACAAGACCGATCCCGCAGCCGCCGTCGATGCGACGCGAAAATTGATCGAGCGCGAGGACGTGCTGGCGGTGGTCGGGCCGATCACCTCTCGAAACTTGATTGCCATTGCGCCCGTCGTCGAGGCCGCGAAAACGCCGCTGCTTTACGCCACCAATTACGAAGGCGGCCAGTGCAGCCGCTACATTTTCTCCTTCAGCACCGTTCCCAACCAGGAGCTCGCGCAGCTGCTGCCCTACATGAATCGCACCTTCGGCAACACGTACTTTCTGCTGGGGGCCGACCGCGCCTGGCCGCATAAGATGTTCGAGGCCGCGGAGCCGATCATTGCCAAGCTCGGCGGCCGCGTGGTCGGCAAGGAATTCACCACCGGCAAGGAAACCGACTTTGCTCCGCTGATCGCGCGGGTCGCCGCGAGCAAGGCCAAAGTTCTGCTGTTCGCGCTGAAAGGCGATGGGCTCAATTTCATTCCGCAGGCCGATGAGCTCGGGCTGTTGAAGCACACCACGGTCGCGTTTCTGGGCCTGTCGGAGACCGATCTCGGCATCTTTGGCGGCAAGGGACAGAACATGTTCGTCGTGGTGCCGTTCGTGGCCACCAACAGCGCGCCGGCATCGAAGGCTTTTACCGATAGGGTCAAGGCACAAGCCGGTGCCGGCATACCCGTGTCGAATTACGTGATGACGCACTACAACGCCCTGATTGCGATGAAGGCGGCGCTGGAAAGGGCTGGGAAGGTCGACAAGGAAGCGATGATCGATGGACTCGAGGGACTGGAAATCAAGTCGCCCACGGGACGAATGAGCATCGGCAAGAATCACCACGCGGCGATGACCCTGTTCCTGGCCAAGACGAAGGGACGCGACCTCGTC
>DASQXF010000200.1:0-3469 GCA_035639895.1 Xanthobacteraceae bacterium | reverse complement strand
GCGCCTTCTCGAAGGCCGATTTCATTTTGGCGAGGGTGCCCGCCCTGACGATCAGCGGCGTGTCGGTGCCGGCATAGCGGATGTGGGCGCGGACGATCACCTTGATGCTTGCGGCCGGCACACCCTGGCCCGCGACCTCGGCTTTGGTCTCCTTGCCGAGGCGGAAGCCTTCGCGCTTCAGCGCGTTAAGCGACTTGGCGCCGCCGCCGACCGCCTCGACCGAGACCGCCTCCACCATCAGCTGCTTGCTCTCGTCGACGAATCCGAACCGCGCCTTGTGCGCGGTCTCGAAGGCGGATTGCATCTCCGGCAGCGAGGCCTCGACCGAAATGGAGGGTGCGCTCGCTGGGGCCCGTCCACCGCTGAAAAATGCCGGCACCACAAGCGCGGTATCCGTGCCGGCGTAGCGAATGTGTGCGCGGACGAAAATTTCCACGTCTTGCGCGGCCACGCCTTGATCGACGACTTCGCGCCTCGCCTCCTCCGCCAAACGTCCGCCCAGGCGTTGCAACGACACGAGCGCCGTCTCTCCGAATGGCTCTTCGATCGCCTGCTGGCGTGTGGCGCGGATGTTGGCGAGCCCCATGCCATAAGCGGAGAGGAGCGACGAGAACGGATGAATCAGCACCTTGGTCATGCCCAACGCATCGGCGACCAGGCAGGCGTGTTGCCCGCCGGCGCCGCCGAAGCAGTTGAGCGCGTAGCGCGTCACGTCGTACCCGCGCTGCACGGAGATTTTCTTGATCGCGTTCGCCATATTCTCGACCGCGATCTTGATGAAGCCGTCGGCGACGTCTTCGGCAGAGCGGCCATCGCCGATCTCGCCTGCGAGCTGTGCAAAGGCCTCGCGCACGGCTTCGACGTCGAGCGGCAGATTCTGCTGCGCGCCGAAAATTTTCGGAAAGAAGTCCGCCATCAGCTTGCCCACCATCACGTTGGCGTCGGTGAGCGCGAGCGGCCCGCCGCGCCGATAGCATTTCGGCCCGGGATTGGCGCCGGCGCTGTCGGGCCCGACGCGAAAGCGGGCGCCGTCGAAGTGCAGGATCGACCCGCCGCCCGCCGCCACGGTGTGGATCAGCATCATCGGGGCGCGCATGCGCACGCCGGCAACCTCGGTCTCGAACGCGCGCTCGTATTCGCCGTCGAAGTGCGACACGTCGGTCGAGGTGCCACCCATGTCGAAGCCGATCAGGTGGGAGAAACCGGCTTCGCGCCCGGTCTCGGCCATGCCGACTACCCCGGCCGCGGGTCCCGACAGAATTGCATCCTTGCCTTGAAACAAGTGCGCCGCGGTGAGGCCGCCGGAGGACATCATGAACATCAAGCGGGGGCTGGCATCAGCCACCGCGGGCTCGGCGTCACCCTCCCCTGGAGGGGGAGAGTCGGCCGCAAAGCGGCCGGGGTGGGGTGATTGAGATGTCGCCCCCACCCGCCGCGCTACGCGCGGCGACCTCCCCCCTCCAGGGGGAGGTGACACCGAGCGTGCCGAAACACTGGTGCCCAAGTCGCGCGCCACTTGCGCCACGTATCGCTGCAGGATCGGAGACAGGTAGGCATCGACGACCGTCGTGTCGCCGCGGCCCACGAGCTTGATCAGCGGCGAGACCTCGTGGCTCACCGAGACCTGCGGAAACCCGATCTCGCGCGCAAGCGCGGCCACGCGCTGCTCGTGTTCGGCGTAACGGTAGGCGTGCATGAACACGATCGCGACTGCGTTGATTCCGCCTGCGAGCGCGGCCGAAAGTTCCGTCCGCACGGCGGCGAGATCCGGCTCCTTTTCCACCGTGCCATCGGCGCGCACACGTTCGTCGACCTCGAGCACGCGCTCGTAGACCATTTCCGGCTTGATGATGTGGCGAGCAAAGATTTTAGGCCGCGCCTGATAGCCGATCCGAAGCGCGTCGCGGAAGCCCTTGGTGACGAGGAGGAGCGTTCGCTCGCCCTTGCGCTCGAGCAGCGCATTGGTCGCAACCGTGGTGCCCATCTTCACCGAGCCAATGATGCCGGAAGGAATCGGCTCGCCCGGTTTGACGCCGACAAGATCGCGGATGCCCTGCACCGCGGCGTCGCCATAGGCCTCCGGATTGTCGGACAGAAGCTTATGAGCAACGAGCGTGCCGTCGGGACGGCGCCCGATCACGTCGGTAAAGGTACCTCCGCGATCGATCCAGAAATCCCAGTTGCCGTCCGGTTGCATCGCCATGCGCATCCCCTACTTGCTGCTTTATAGGGGTGCAGGTGCGCGCCGCGAAAGTGTCTCGCAACTTCGCCGGCCAAGCTCGCCGCGGCCCGCCCGTCGGCGGCTCCTTTGGGCTGCGAAAGTCCCAATATCGCTGCAATCTCTGCTATGATGCCGGGGGGCGAGGCATGTTTGGTTTCTTCGGGCTCGGGGCCGTGCGCCATGGCGATGGTGCGATTCTCCGTGTTCGCGGCCGCTGCCGCGGTTGCGCTAATGGCCGCGCCGACCTGCGCGCAGGTGCAATGGAGCCTGCCCTCCGCCTACCCGGCCGACAACTTTCATAGCGAGAACCTTGCCGCCTTCGCTCAGGACGTGGCCGATGTGACCGCGGGCAGGCTCGCGATCAAGGTCTATCCCAACGCCTCCTTGTTTCCGGCGACCGCTATCAAAAGCGCGGTGCGGATCGGACAGGTGCAAGTTGGTGAGGTCCTGCTCTCGCTCCACGACAACGAAGATCCTATGTTCGGCATCGATGTCGTGCCGTTCCTTGCTGCGAGTTATGGCCAAGCGCGCAAGCTTTGGGCGGCCTCGAAGGCTGCGATCGAGCGCAAGTTCGCCGCGCAAGGCCTGATGGTGCTGTTCGCCGTGCCGTGGCCGCCGCAGGGTATCTACACGAAGAAAGAGATCAACAGCATCGCGGACATGCAGGGGCTGTCCTGGCGCGTGTACAATGCGGGGACCGAGCGCATCGCGCAGATCGTCGGCGCGTATCCGGTCACGATCCAGGCAGCCGACTTGCAGCGGGCGCTCGCCACCGGCCTGATCAACGCCTTCATGACGTCGGTCGCCACCGGTTACGACACCAAGGCCTGGGAGACCATGACATATTTCTACGACACCCAGGCGTGGCTGCCGAAGAACGTGACCTTGATGAACAAGACGGCGTTCGACCGGCTCGATAAGCCGACCAAGGACGGATTGCTCAAGGTCGCGGCCGCCACGGAAGCACGCGGGTGGTGGCGATCGCAGGATAAACATCAGTGGTACGGCGAGCAGCTTGCTGCGCGCGGCTTGAAAGTCCTGCCGCCGAGCGGCGCGTTGAAAGTCGGGCTGGAGCAGATCGGCGAGCGTCTCACGGAGGAATGGCTCGCCAAGGCCGGCGCCGATGGGCAAGCCGTGGTGGAGGCGTACAAAAGATCAGGCACGTGACAGGCGCTACGCCTCGTACGCAGGATCTGTGCGCACGTGAATCAATCCTTTCGCCCGTGCTCGCGATACCAACGCTGCGCC
>DASQXF010000199.1:0-5428 GCA_035639895.1 Xanthobacteraceae bacterium | reverse complement strand
CAATCGGCCTGCGAGGCTCACTTCACGTCTTGAATGCGCTTGATCAGTTCGCCGTGTTGCGTTGCGTATTTGTCCCAGACCGGCTTCACCGCTTCTTGGAACGGCTTCTTGTCGTCGATCTTGATGATCTCAACTCCCGCTTTCTCGATCTCGCTTCGCGACTTCTCCTCCATCGCGTACCAGAGCTTACGCTGCTCTTGTTGCGCTTCCTTGGCAAACTTGGCGATCAGGGCCTGGTCATCCTTCGAGAGCGTGTCCCACGTTTTCTTGGAGAACACCAGGATCTCCGGAATCATCAGATGCCCGGTGAGCGAGTAGTACTTGGCATAGCGGTAATGCTGCCCGGTAGCATACGTCGGATAATTGTTCTCGGCACCGTCGACCACCCCCGTCTGCATCGCGCTGACAAGCTGGTCGAAGCCCATGGCGACGCCGTTGCCGCCGAGTGCGTTCATGGTGTCGACGAAAACCGGATTGCCCATCATCCGGATCTTGAGCCCCTTGAGATCGTCGATCGATCTGACCGGCCGCCTGCTGTTGTAGACGTTGCGGGTGCCGGCATTCATCCAGCACAGCCCGATCAGTCCTGCCGTGGGATGGTTGGACAGTTTCTTGAGAAGTTCGTCGCCGATGGGACCATCGATCACCTTCTCCATGTGCGCGTCATCGCGGAACATGAAGGGCAGATTGAAGACGTTGAGTTCCGGAACCAGCGGCCCCATCGGGCCGACGCTGATGCGCGCGATGGCGAGCGCGCCGATCTGCGCCTGCTCGATCATCTCCTTCTCCCCGCCGAGCTGCATTGACGGGTACATCTGAATGCTGATGCGGCCGGTGCTCGCCGCTTCGAGTTTTTTGCCCATCGCCACGACCGCCTCGACGGTCGGATAGCCCAGCGGGTGCACGTCGGTTGCCTTGAGCACGAGCTTTTGCTGGGCAAAGGCGGGAGCGGCGGTCGCGAGCGCGCCAAGCGCGCCGCCGACGCCGAGGCGAAGCACGGTGCGACGGTTCATGATTTTCCTCCTCACCCGATCTTGCTTGCGTGCCGGCGCGGGCCGCACCCATTGATCCAATCGGCAGGCTCGTGCTAGCTCTTGTCATATCATATGATGACTGGCGGGCAGGGGGTGTCAAGGGCATGAGCAGATCCAGCCTCTCGGTCATTCAGCCGCTGCCGGCGCCGCGCTCGCTCACAAGCGAGCTGGTTGCGCGCCTCACCGACGACATCACCAGCGGAAAGATCCCGCCGGGCTCGCGATTGCCGACCGAGCAGGAATTGATCGCGGCGACCGGTGTGAGCCGCACAGTGGTGCGCGAAGCGGTTGCGGCCTTGCGGGCGGATGGACTGGTGATCACCCGTCAAGGCGTGGGCGCTTTCGTCCCGGAGAACGCGCGCCGGCCGCTGCGCATCGACGTCGATCCGCTGTCGCCGCTTCGCGCGGTGCTCGATGTGATGGAGTTGCGCACAGGCATCGAGATCGAAGCCGCCGGCCTGGCCGCCGCCCGCGGCTCGCCATCACATATCCGCAAGATCGTCGATTGCTTCGAAGCCGTCGAAGCCGCGCTCAAGCGCGGCGAGGATGCCATCGCGCAGGATTTTGCGCTCCATTGCAGCATCGCCGACGCAACGGGCAACCCGCAGTTCAGGCGCTTTCTGGAGCACCTCGGACGCTTCATCATCCCGCGTCAGACCATTCGCGGCGGGCCGGGGATACCAAAGCGTGTGTATAGCGAGACGTTCCAACGCGAGCATCGCGCGATCGTGCAGGCCATCCGCAGCGGTGGCATTCTGCGGGCGCGCGCGGCAATGCGCCGGCACCTCGTCAATAGCCGCGAGCGCTACCAGCGGCTCGCCGCCAAGCTTCGCGGCGCGTAGATCATGCAGACGGTGTTGATCACGGGTGCAGCTGGCGGGATCGGCACGCGGCTGCGCCAATTGCTCAAAGGCGCGTATCCGACGATTCGGCTGAGCGACGTGACGCGACCTGCCGACCTTTCCGCGGACGAGATCTTCGTCGAAGCCGATCTCGCCAACATGGCACAGGTCGATACCGCGGTGGCCGGCGTCGACGGCATCGTGCATCTCGGCGGCTTCTCGGTCGAGGGACCGTGGGACACGATCCTGCAAGCCAATATCGTCGGTTGCTATAACCTGTTCGAGGCCGCGCGTCGTCACCGCGTCGAGCGGGTGGTGTTCGCATCCTCGAATCATGTGGTCGGCTTTTACCCGCGGCAGCGGCGCATCGGAGTCGATGCTGCGCTGCGTCCCGACTCCCGCTATGGCGTCAGCAAGGCATTCGGCGAGGCGGTCGCGGCCCTGTATGCGTTCAAATACGGGCTGCGCGTCACTTGCATCCGTATCGGCAATTTCGGCGATGTGCCGGTCGACCGGCGACGACTCTCGATCTGGATTGCGCCGCAGGACCTTCTGCAGCTCATCCGTATCGGCCTCGAGCATCCGGAGATTCGCTACGAGATATTCTACGGCGCCTCCGACAATGCGCGCGGCTGGTGGGATAACAGCGCCGCCTTTCGCCTCGGCTATCGCCCACAGGGCCGCTCCGAGGAGCACAGTGCCGCCGCGCTCGCGGCGCAAGCGAAACTTCCGCCCGACTCAGTTGGCGACTGGTATCAGGGCGGACCGTTTTGCAGCGAGGAGTTCAGCAACGGCATCGAACGCGCGCCGGTGTGATGGAGCCCGGCATAGGCGCAGCCACACGGTTAGCTAACGCATGTGAGCGGGGAACGGCTACAAGCTGCGGCCGTCGAAGGCCGTGGGTTTGAGCGCTGCGACGTCGACCTCGTCCAGGCAGCGCACATTGACCGCAACCATATCGTCGCCCTTCGGATTCGTTCCGCGCGAGAACGCGCCTACGCCGCACTGCGCACAGAACAGGTGATGGAGGGATTTTTTGCCGAACTGGTAGTCTTTGAGCGCTCCCGCACCGGCACGCAGCGCGAAGCTTGCCGCCGGCACGAACGACCAGAGCGCGCCGCGCTTCTGGCAGAGTGAGCAGTTGCAGGCCATGACGTTGCCGAGGTCGGTCGTCACCTCGAACCGCACCTCGCCGCAATGGCAGCCGCCGGTATAGGTCTTGGCTCCGGCCATAGCGCCTAGTCCCCAATTTCGTGGAGGTCTGATTCGGGACTGTCGGTAACAACACAAATTGAGCCGCGGAGTCGGATACCCTCTGGCGCAAGGGGAGAGGGTAAGCGCGCCGCTCGAGCGAAGGTCCGCGGCATCGATCGGTGATCCGCTAGTCCTGAAATTCGATAAGCTTGTCGGGCCGCTCGAGGTCGATATGCAAGGCCTCGCACAGCCGGTTCGAGTAGTTCCACATGCCGCAGAACACGGTCAGCTCCACAATCTGCTTCTCGCTGAAGTGCTGCCGCATTGCCGCGAACGCGTCACCGTCGTCGCGCGCGGTGAGCAGCGTGACGGCTTCGGCCCAGCGAATCGCCGCTTTCTGTCGGTCGTCGAGGTCGGGGGAGCGCAGGTAGTCGCTGCCTTGCGCGGCCTTGATCTGCGACTCGGTCAATCCGATCTTTCTGCCCAGCGGAACGTTGTGCGACATGCAATAGGCGCTCCGGTTAAGCGCCGAGGTCTTGATGATCACGAGCTGCTGGATCTTCACATATTCCGGATCGGATTTGACGTTGTCCAGGCGGATCGCCTCGTTGGGCAGCATCCAGCCCGCGAGCGCGGCCGGCTGATGCGCCAGCACCTGCGAGAAATTGCTGATCCGCCCCCATTGCTTGAGCACGTCGTCGTAGACCGTGCGGATATCGCTGTCCGCTTCCTCCGGCTTGATCATTCGCACGCGCGCCACGGCAACCTCCGGCTGCCGGAATCTAGCGCAGGTGCGAACGACGCGCGAGCCGCAAGAACTCGCGTTCACCCATGCTGAAACTGGATATTGCAGCCTTTCTCGATCGATACCTGCTCGAGCGCGTCCATGGTCCCTTTGAACAGCCCGACGTCGGCGGCATCGGCCGGTTTGCCGGTCTGCGTGTTTGCGGCCTCCGCACGAGTGACGCGCTTCACTTCTTCGCCGAGCTGACGACAGTTCAAATTTTCATATGTCGAGGGCGAAATGTATGTCGGCGGGATGGTATCGGACTGGCTTGCGCAGGCACCGGTGAGTGCAGCAAGTCCCACCACAAGGTACGTGGTGCCAGGATGCATGGTTCCCCGCGGTAGCGTTAACGAGCGGGCGACATTTGCCACGTTGCCCCTTGGGGTGCAAGTTCGCGGGGGTGCCGGGAAGGAAATTCCAACGGCTAATTGTCTGCAACCGTACGGACGGTCTCAAAGGCGTGACGGACTTGACGCGCAGATCCGAGATAACGGGAGATTAATGTGGGGCCACGCTCCAGCACATTCCCTGATTCGGTGCGAGGGGCGGGCCCGAGACGGAACCTCAGGCGATTCGAGCCTTACGGGCGGTGCGCGGGAGTGCATCCTTCAGCCCCGCGAGCCGGCCCGTCGGACGATCGCCGAATCTAAAGAGTTTGCCGGCTCTACTGGACGCGCTATCATTGTTTCCAACGGGCACGAATAAGATCCGGGCCGGAGGGTCGCATACCCTGTTCGCCAGGCGAAAAGCCATGACAGCGCGCGGCTGCGCGGCGGATTGGCCGCGGAGGGGCGTATGCGCCCTGCTTCAGGCTACGAGCAGGCATTACCAGCCGCTCGAACCCTATATGGATCGCCAGGAGCGCCGGCCTGAACCGCCGTTTTGGGACGCGGCAACATCTTGCCCCGCTGGGTTCGATCGCCGCGAGGCCATGTCATGAAGCTGTCCACGCGTTTGACGCTGGCCATGGTCGGACTGGTTCTATTCACGACCGCAGTGACCGGCATTCTCGCCTACCGCAATCTCTTGGGGATCGCGGTACCGCGTTCGTTGGAGCGCCTCGACCAACACGTTCGGCTGCTCGCCAGCGAGCTTGAAGCCGTCGTTCGTGGTGCGAGGGCTGACGTGCTGGCTTTCGCAGTGGATGAGATGGTCATTGGAAGTTCTGGCGACCTTGCTGATCGCTCCAATATCTTCGCGGCGACCGAGCGGCGTCGGCTGGAATCGCGGTTTTCGGCGGAGCTTACGGCGAAGCCCTGGTACGACGAACTGCGGATCATCGGCATTGCCGATGGCGGCCGCGAAATTATTCGCGTGGACCGTTCAGGAGCAGGTGGCGCAATCCGCGCGATGCCCGACTCGGAACTTCAACGTGATGGCGATCGGGATTATTTCCAAAAGACGATGACCCTTGCCGCTGGCGATGTTTACATCTCGCCGATTGAACTGGAAACGACGCGCGGCGTGATCGACACACCCCGTGTTCCGACCATGCGCGTTGCTGCGCCGCTGTTTGCCCCCGATGGTCGGCGGTTTGGAATTGTCATCGCAAATCTCGACTTGCGGCCGGT
>DASQXF010000198.1:0-8312 GCA_035639895.1 Xanthobacteraceae bacterium | reverse complement strand
TCCGCGGGCGGCAGCGGTGGCGAGCTGGTCGTGGCTATGACATTGCTCCGACCGGGCGCAATGCCATGACGCGCGCCAGTCGAGAAAAGAGCGCGCCGCTCGACGGCCGTCCCGCGATGCGCGTACTGAGAGCGCTGGACTGGAGAGCGCGAGATGCCGCGTGCGTAGTCCTTGGGAGCCTCCTCACGACGGCGGTCCTGATCAATATGCTCTTCATGCAGTCCGGCTCGCACCCGGCGCCGATGTTCAAAAGCGCGTCCGCGCAGATGAAACCGGCAATGGCGATGGATAGCGCGTCCGTCCCGCGCCCACGTCCGATCGAGCCGGCAGGTTCTGCGGCGGCGACGAAGTCCGCGCCGCGTCCGCCGGGTGAGATCATCAATGATATCCAGCGCGAATTGGCGCGTCGCGGCTACTACGATGGTGTTGTCGATGGCTTGTATGGCCCCAAGACGGACGCCGCCATCCGGGACTTTGAACAGGCGGCCGCGCTCAAACCGAGCACGGAGCCTAACGAGGCACTGCTGCAGGCCATCATGCGGGCGCCAGGCAAGCTGGTGAAGGGAGCGACGGCCGCCATCCCTGGCGCGCGTCCGATGCCAATCCGAGCTGATGGCCTGGGCGGACGGTCCCTCCCATCGAAGCGCGTCATCGCCCTGCAACGGGCGCTTGCCGAATATGGCTATGGCCAGATCAGGGCGAGCGGGATCCTCGATGCGGAAACACAAGCCGCCATCGAGAAATTCGAGCGCGAGCGCAAGCTGCCGATTACCGGCCAGGCCTCCGACCTGGTCCTGCGCGAACTGGCGGCGATGACCGGGCGACCGCTGGAATAAGCGTCATCGCACGCGAGCGGCGCCCTCACAATCATTGAGAAAATGCTAGGTACGGCTTTCGTTCAACTCGCGCATGTGGTGAATACTTGCCCTACGCGAGTCATAGGAACGACAACTTCAAATGCGCCTGAAATCGGCGATCTGGGTTGCCGCTTATATCCGCCGCTGCCACATCGAGGGAGCGTTCGCGGCGGTGCGCCGACGCGGTGCTGAGGAGGCGGGGACCATTTTCGTCAAGCTGAACCGTCTCGACGGCACGGCGGAGTTATTCGGCCCGGCGCCGCAGAGCGTGTTCGAGCATGCGCGTCCGGCGGACCGGCTGTTCAGCCGCTGCGTCGGTGAACAACCCGTCCCGGAAGCCAAGATCGAGGAACGCCTCGCACGCGAACTGCGCTTCGATCCAGATGCGTGGATCCTCGAAGTCGAGGACCGCGCCGGCCGTCATTTCCTCGATCAGGTTCTTGCCTGAACTATGCCGGTTCAGCCCGGCGCAGCCTTCCCCGGACGGCGCGAAAGCTCGAACAACGCCCGCCGTTCGTTTTCCGCTAGGGCCTGCGAAGGGACTGGTGCACCGTGGACTGGCTGCTCTCGGCTTGCGCGGCGTCGCGCCAGATCGCAACCAAGCGGCATGCTGCATCCGTGCTGATCTCGCGATGGAGCTGGACAAGGGCATGCACGCGATCGGCCCATTGCCCGACCCAGAGACTTAGAGCCGGCAACAGGCACTGCAGCACCGTGTTCGACAACTCCATTGCCTTGGCGGCGACCACGATCGGCTCACCGAGCGGGTCATAAAGGATGCGCCACGCTTGCCCCGCGGAGACGCCGAGTAGGCGTTTGAGTTCCTGGGTGAGAGTCTGCGGGTTGCGCCGAAGTGCAGCCGCTTCCAGGCGCCAGATATCCGTGCCTTGGACCCCCGGCAAAAGGTGCGATCGGCAAAACGGTGCATAGTGGAGATTGATCAGGATCAATCGGCGCTCCGGCGCTGTTGCCCGATAGAATACGTCCGATAGCTCGGAAGCCGCAGCGACAGGAATTGCGCCACGCATGGCCAGCCGAGCGGTCGGATGTTCTGTCCCAATACTCTCCGCATCGATGCCGGCCGGTTCCTCGGCCGCCGACGCGCGTTCGGCCGCCCTCAGGTGCGGCGAGTGCGCGAGAATCGGACCGGCGACTTCGATCGCATCGCGCGCCAGTCGCTCGAGTACGGGCAGGGGGGCTGGCGGGTAGGATGCAAGCCGCGCAGCGAGCGCGACCCGTTCTGAGAGTGCGGCGGCATCGATGAGCCGCAACGCGAGCTCGGTGTAATAGTGTTCGTCTTCCGGCGTGTGGGTCGGCCGCTGCACGTAGAGGTCGGTCAGCGTTCGCAACAACCTCGCGCATATGTCGGCCGCGTTGCCGTCAACGAGATCGAGCAGGCCCTCAAGGTCAGCAAATGCCGCCGCAGCCGTCATTATGGTCACTGCGCCTTTACTGCAACACTTTGGATTTGAGATACCCTAAGGGGCGCGCGTTAGCAGACCGTTAACCTTGTGCGCCTCAAATCGCGTAGGAGCCGCGTTGCGGCATCCGAGCGTTGGGGCGGGGGCAACGACATGGGTACCGTGATTAATTTTCCGACGGCGGGCCGCGCTGGGCGGGGACCGGATTCGATGGTCGGAAAGTCCCAATCAGCCGTTGTGATAATTCTCCCCGTCATCCGGATCGAACGATATGCCGAGGCGCCGAGGGGGGACCTCGAACCCGAGGCGGGCAGGACTGCGCGCCGCCGTCGGCGGCGGCGTGTCAACCGCTCGTGAGGTCGCCGCCGATCATTCCGGGCGCGTGACTAGCCGCGGTTTCCGCCGCGAGAATGCCTTAACTCCGGCCAGCGGCACGACTGATACGCAATCGTTCACTGCGGACGGCACTGCGCGGCCGTGAGTGCATTTTGCACCGCAGGGATCCATCCTGCTTCAGGGGCAAGCGCTCTAATCACGATCAGGCCGGTGGTTGTCGGTGATGTCACGATCAACCGGTCCGCAGCCGTGATCTCTTCGTTCTCCGGCAGCGCCGCCCGTTGTGTTGTCGTCATGAGATCAAGCTCTATCATCCGGCGCCCGGCAGCGCGATCGTTGATCGCGTAGTAGGCGACGTCGGAGCGAGTGTAGAACGATACCGACGTATAGGCTTGGCTGATCGGCACGGAAAATTTTAGAGGACCGCGTGACAAATCATAGCGGCAGACAGACGCCTGGAAGGCTGGATCCATGAACGGCATGAGCGCCTTCTCGGGAGTAGGACCAGGAATAGGAATGACCGAGTTGACCGGAGCGATCGCGGAGACGCGGGCATAGGCGTCCTGGGTTGCCATCCGGGGGAGCAGCAGGACTGTTGCCAGGTGCACGATGCCGGCAAGGAGGAGCGCGCCCAGCAGCCATAGCGTCAAGCGAATCACAGACAAGCTCTCTTGGTGATCAAGGGCATCGGCGCCTCCGATCCGGTTCGGGTCGCCACGCCGATCGGGGTATCGTAGAGTCGCAATACGAGCAGGTACTTTTCTACACCGCCGGTCGGAAGCCAATTGCCCGGCCGTGCACGGGGACCGACCATGATCTCGAAGCTGCCGTCCGCGTTGCGGATGATCTCCTGGCTGGTGAAGCCGTGCCGTTGCGCCGAATTGGCGACGAGCCGACCTTCAGGATCGTACAGAGTGATCGTCCAAAACCGGGCCTGCGGCGTAGTGCCGCTCAACAGCACGTCGCAGCGTCCGTCGAGGGGCTCACCGATATCATCGGTGCGTGCATAGAACGCGACCCCGTCCCCCGAGCCGATCGGCAATTCGCCGGTGCGCGCGACGATGGCGCGCGCATAGGGGTCGATGCCGGCGGTTCCATTCTTCGGCCAGCCCGTCCACGCACCGATGGTGACGCCGCCATAGGCGCTGCCTCGCGTCAGGGCAAGCCAAGTCGTACCGAGGCCGACCACTGCCGCAATCACGAGCGCAAACACGGTTCCAAAAAGCAGGCGCACGTTCGGTTCGCTAGCGTAGTCGTGGCTGGGAGCATTTAACAAAAGCGGTCAGTCAACTTCAATTGCCGCGATTCTGATCGGGCGGCCGTTGATCCGACGCCGAGGCAAAACTTCCTTGACCCTGCGGTTTCGTATCGTCCGAAGCTTTGGTCATCTCGCCGCGGGCCGCGAGCGCGCGGGTGGCATCGTCCATAAGGCGCTCGACACGGACCAGCGCATCGGCACCGCGCTTGGTGAGCACTGAGTTAGGACGGCTGGCGGATCCCTCGCCCTCCTTTTTGCCTTCGGCTACTCGCGCTGCAGACGCGCCTTGCGGGCCGAGGCCGGGAATGGGTTTGAGCTCGATCCCTTGGTGAGCGTAGGCCATGATCTCATGCCAGGTCATTGCGGGAAGTGAGCCGCCGGTCATCTGGTGCATGGCGGTGTAGTCGTCGTTGCCGAACCACACGCCGCAAACCATGTTGCCGGTGTAGCCTACGAACCAGGCGTCGCGGTAGGCGTTGGTGGTGCCGGTCTTGCCCGCGGCCTTGATGCCGTCGAGGATGGCGCGCCTGGCGGTACCTTCCTCCACCACCTTGCTCATGATCATGTTCATGTCCATGGCGACCTGCGGTGTGATCACCGGTACCGGCTTCTTGCCATCGCGGTCCCAACGCCAGATCAGCTCGCCAGCGCCGCTGCGCACCTCGAGTACCGCGTGCGGCGTCATCGCCTTGCCGAGATTGGGAAACATCGTGTAACCGCCGGTGTGATCGAGCACCGTCACCTCGTCGGCACCGATCGGCATCGATGGAGTATCCGGCAACGGCGTGCGCAGGCCAGCCTTGCGCGCGGTATCCCTGATCTTGGCACGGCCGATTTTCGGATTACCGTTGCCGAGCGCGATTGACAGCTTCACCGGAATGACATTGATCGAGCGCACCAGCGCCTGCGTGAGGGTCATTGAGCCGGAAAAGCCACCGCTGTAGTTTTTCGGGCACCAGTTGCCGATGCAGACCGGCGAGTCGACCACGACCGAGGTCGGCTTGAACCCGTTCATCAGGGCGGTGGCGTAGACATAAGGTTTGAACGAGGAGCCCGGCGCGCGCATGGCATCGGTCGCGCGGTTGAACTGGCTCTCACTGTAGTCGCGTCCGCCGACCATGGCGCGCACCGCGCCGTCGATGTCCATCAACACCGCGGCGCCCTGCTTGGCCTTGTATTCGCGCCCGTACTGCTTCAGTGAGTTCTGGAGTGCCTGCTCGGTATGGTTCTGCAGGTCGACATCGAGGGCGAGGCGCACGACGAATACCCGCTCGTGCACGGACTTGGGCAAGGTTTCGGCCAGCTTCTTCATCTCGTCGAAGGCCCAATCGAGATAATAATGGGGCGAACGTTCGTCGCGCCGATCCACTGCCATCGCGGGGTTGCGGCGGGCGCCGAACACCTGGCCCTCGGTCATGAATCCGGCCTCGACCAGATTATCCAGGACGACGTTTGCGCGGGCGCGCGCCGCCGGCAGATTGATGTGCGGGGCAAATCGCGACGGCGCCTTGAACAGGCCGGCCAGCATGGCTGCCTCGGCGAGGGTCACCTCGCGCGCGGACTTGTTGAAATAGTACTGCGCCGCCGCATCGACGCCGAAGGTGCCGCCGCCGAGATAAGCGCGATCGAGGTAAAGCTTGAGAATTTCGTTCTTTGGGAGCCGGGCTTCGAGCCAGAGCGCGAGGAACGCTTCCTTGACCTTGCGCTCGATGGTTCGCTCGTTCGACAGGAAGAGATTCTTGGCCAATTGTTGGCTGATCGAGGAACCACCCTGTACCACGCCGCCCGCGCGTGCATTGGTGAGCATCGCGCGGAAGAGGCCGGGAAAGTCGATGCCGAAATGCTCGTAGAAGCGGCGATCTTCGGTAGCGAGCGTTGCCTTGATCAGGTGGTCGGGAAATTGATCGAGCGGGATCGCGTCATTGTGGCGGATGCCGCGCGAACCGACTTCATTGCCGTAGCGGTCGAGGAAGGTGACCGCGAGCTCGGATTTCTTCAGCCAGTCGTCGTCCGACGTTTCACGGAATGCAGGGATCGCGAGCGCGAGCATGACTATCAGACCCGCATTGCCCAGCGTCAGGCACTCCGACAGCGGCTCGACGAAGTACCAGCGCCGCCAGCCAGAGACGTGGAAGCGGTCCATGAAAACGGTGAAGCGCTCGTAAAGCTCGCGTCCCCAAGTCCTGGCCTGGTACAGCCCGAAATCGATCCGGGCATCGAGATCGAGCAGGAAGCGGCGCAGCTTGATTTTCCAGCCGACTGGATTGCCGCTGTCTTGGAACAGGTTGCGCAAGGTTCCCTCAGAGTCGAAGGCATGACCGCGGCGGGGCGCTGGCGCCCAACCGTATCGAAAGTTTTTAACCGATCTAGGGGTTCCAAACTATGGCGACCTGGTCACAAGATGAATAGGTCGGAGTGCCGCGGACGACGCCGGCTCCGCAGGCGCCCGTTCGAAAGGCGGCCCACGCATGAGCGCTGAGGAGATCCCGTTCTGGCGTCGTAAGTCATTGGCAGAAATGACGGATTCCGAATGGGAGAGCCTTTGCGACGGCTGCGGGCGCTGCTGTCTGGTCAAGCTCGAGGATGCCGACGACACATCGCGCACCTACTTTACCGACGTCGGCTGCCGACTGCTTGACAGCAATACCTGCCGCTGTCGCGACTATCCCAACCGGACCGCGAAGGTGAAGGATTGCGTTCGGCTAACCCCAAGGAACATAAACCGAATCGTCTGGCTGCCGCCGAGCTGCGCCTATCGCTTATTGGCCGACGGCCGGGATCTCTATTGGTGGCACCCGCTCGTTTCTGGTGATCCGGAGACCGTGCATCAGGCCGGGATCTCGGTGCGCGGACGGGTCGGCGCGAGCGAGGACGAGGTCGAGGACGAACATCTCGAGGACCGCATCGTGAGTTGGCCAGCGCGCATACCGAAGGTGGCGAGGAAGCCGCGATCACCCCGCTAAGCCGCGCGCCACTGCATGGCGCCCGCGCAGGGCGCCATCTTGTCGCCCCACGACTTCCCCGACTAGATGCCTTGCGCCTCGCCGCCCGGGCCGGCGCCAGGCCGAACATGCGCGATCCGCTCATCCCACCGCCGCCGGTGGACTACCTCGACCACGCCGCCGCTCGCCGCATCGTTGTGGGCGTGCTGCTGACCATGATGCTCGCCGCCCTCGACCAGGTGATGGTGGCGACCGCACTGCCCACCATCGCCGCGAGCCTGGGCGACGTCGAGAACATGCCGTGGGTCGTCACCGCCAATCTTCTGTGCGCGACCGCAGTGACGCCGCTCTACGGCAAGCTCTCTGACATCCACGGCCGCCGCACCATGATGCTGATCGCGATCGGCATCTATGCCGTCGGCTCCCTGGCCTGTGCGCTGGCGTCATCGATGTTGATGCTCATTCTCGCCCGCGCGCTTCAGGGCCTCGGCGGCGGCGGGCTAATGCCGCTGGTACAAACCATCATCGGCGACGTTGCTTCGCCCCGCGATCGTCCGCGGTATCAGGCCTACACGTCTTCGACCTTCATCGTATCGACCGTAGGTGGCCCCATCCTGGGCGGCTTCATCGCGGAGCATCTGCATTGGTCGTGGATTTTCTGGTTCAACCTGCCGCTCTGTGGCTTGGCCTTTCTGCTCACCCACAACGTGTTGCAGCGGCTGCCGCGCCACGACCGCTGGCACGGCCTCGACGTACTGGGCATGGTGCTGATGGTGGGAGCCGCGATCGCGCTGATGCTTGCGCTGAGTTGGGGCGGACGGCGCTACGCGTGGGGGTCGCCGCCAATCCTCGCGCTCCTGGTCGTCTCCGCAGCGCTGTGGGCTTTGTTCGCATGGCGCGTGATGACCGCGGAGGAGCCGTTCATTCCGTTGTCGGTGCTGCGTGACGGCGCCGTGCGCGTAGGCACCATGTCCGGTTTCTTCGCGGTGGGCCTCGTCATTGCGCTGACTATCGTGCTGCCGCTTTATGCGCAGCTTGCGCTCGGACTCTCGGTCAGCGAGTCGGCATGGGTGATCATCGCGCTGCAAGGCGGTGCCACGGTGACGTCGGTCATTGGCGGGCGCCTGCTGGTCCGTTTCGCGCACTACAAGCGAATCCCGCTGGTCGGCCTGTTGCTATCGATAGCGGCGCTGGTACCGCTCGCAATCGCGCCGACCGGGCTTTCATCTTGGGCCGCGCTCGGCTTGATCGCACTTGCAGGGCTCGGATTGGGTCCAACTTTCCCGTTCACGGTGGTGGTCGTGCAGAATGCGGTAGCGTTGCATCAACTCGGCGTCGCAACGGGGACTATGAACTTCTTTCGCGCGCTGGGCTCCACGTTCATCGTCTCGTGTTTCGGCGCAATAGTGCTCGCAGGAGCGCCGATGGTCCGGGGGCTGTCGGCGGGCGCGGTGCTGGCGGGAGTCGATGCGGCGGAAGCCTTCCGCTGGGTCTTCGC
>DASQXF010000197.1:0-2124 GCA_035639895.1 Xanthobacteraceae bacterium | reverse complement strand
TTGCCACGCCATGATGGGCGCGGCCACTGATCACAAATTGCTGATCGTACCGCAGTGCACACCGGTCACGCCGGCAGAGCCAATGCGAGATGCGCGTGAGAGGGGACAACTCCTCGCGATTCCGTCCTTTTGCCGATCATTGCCGCAACTTCGCCACATCGCTGCCATCAACCCGAACGGTGACGGCCGGTGGCGAGTCGAACCCTACCCGTGCGTTGAGCGACTAAATACGTAGGCGTGAGGAACCCCCGCAGTCCCGCCAGCGTTGTGGGGGCACTCGTCTCAAGTAGGATAGCGTCAATGAGCGTGGGCGCGCCTTTGTATGCGCTGATTGCAGCGATCAAGCGGTCGCCCATCGTGGTGAGGCTGAGCGAACGGCTATTGCTCGCCCGTACCTGGGCGAGCGTACGCAAATCGCCCGACGTTGACGCCTATGTCCTTGCTTGGATCGCAAGCCACGTCCGCGGACCGCGACGTCCGCCGCGCACGTTCATGTGAACTCTTCCCTGTTGCAGTCGACCCGCGTGTGACGAGCGAGCCGTCATCCGGCCGACCTGTACGTTTCGGGTGATCGCGCCTAGAACGGCCCCGATTTGATGGCCGGACGGGTCCATGGACCTCTACGAGTTGATTTCCCGCCTTGGCCTCGCGCTCGGCATCGGGCTCTTGATCGGGCTCGAACGGGGCTGGCGCAGACGCGAAGCGGAGCCCGGCAGCCGCGCCGCGGGAATCCGCACGTTCGCGATCTCGAGTCTGCTCGGCGGCTTGACCGCTGCTCTGGCGCAGGCCTTGTCGAAACAAGGGTTGGGGGAGGCCCCAAGCGTCGCCGGCGGCATTGTCCTCGGCCTGGCGTTCGCCGCTTACAGCCTCGCCATCACCCTGTTCAGTCGCGACGAGAACCGGACGGCTGGAAGTTTGTCGGCAACGACGGCAATCGCCGGCATGCTGACCTTTGCGCTTGGAGCTTATGCATTCCTCGGTGATATGCGAATTGCCGCTGGCGCCGCCGTGGCGACCACGGCCTTGCTGGCATCGCGCGAAAAGCTTCACGGCTGGGTCGAAAGCATCACGTGGCCGGAATTGCGATCGGGAGTGGTGTTGCTGGCGATGACGTTCATCGCTCTGCCGCTCTTGCCGAGCCGCTGGGACCGTTCGGCGGCGTCAATCTGCGCGAGGTTTGGATCATTGCCATTGTTCTCGCCAGCGTGTCCTTTCTCGGCTATGCGGCGGCGAAATATTTCGGTCTGCGGCGCGGGCTGCTGCTGGCGGCCGCGGCCGGCGGCCTTGCGTCTTCGACCGCGGTCACCATCACCAATGCACGTCACGCTGCCGCCGGGGAGGGCGCGCCGCGGCCGCTTGCTGCCGGCGTCGCGATTGCCTCGGCGGTCATGTTCCTGCGTGTCGCCGGCATTGTGGCCGTGCTCAAGCCTGAACTCCTCGTGCTGGTCGCCCCCGCGCTTCTCGCCGCCGCGCTGGCGGCACTAGGCTTCGCCGTCGCCTGGATGGCTGCGGGAAAGACTGGCGACAAGTATCGCAGCGGCGGGTTTCGCAATCCGTTCGATCTTTTCTCGGTCGTCGGATTTGCCGTTTTCCTCGGCGCGATTATCGTGCTCAGTCGCGCGGTGGCGGAAGCATTCGGCGCAGCCGGTGCGATTGCGGGCGCTATCATCGTCGGGCTTGCCGACGTCGACGCGGTCACCGTCTCGATGCTGCACCTGACGCCTGGCAATCTCAGTCGAGAACAGGCGGTATCGGCTGTCCTCGCCGCTGTCGCCAGCGATACGGTAAGCAAGGTCGCCATCGGCGCCCTGATCGGCCGCGGCTGGTTCGCGGCTGATCTCGCGGCCATGGCGGTGGGTTCCCTCGCAGCCGGCGGCGCAGCAGTGTGGCTGACCTTTCTTTTCGTCGCCGATTGACCGTGTTGACATTTACGCTGCTGCGCAGCAAAGCCTAAAAATCGGCGTGCGAGGTGCCAATCGCGGCATGTTCAAGCGTATCCTGATCGCCAACCGCGGCGAGATCGCCTGCCGGATCATCAAGACCGCGCGCCGCTTGGGTATCGCCACTGTCGCGGTCTATTCCGAGGCCGACCGGGACGCGCTGCACGTGGAAATGGCCGACGAG
>DASQXF010000196.1:0-12066 GCA_035639895.1 Xanthobacteraceae bacterium | reverse complement strand
GACAACGCGCGACGGCGCGCACTGGACGCGTTGGATATCGTCGGCCTGGCCGCGAAGGCGTATCTGAGACCTGATGAGATGTCGCACGGCGAAAAGCAGCGCGTCGCAGTTGCACGGGCCATCGCCCATGAGCCAGTGATGGTGCTGGCGGACGAACCAACCGCCAGTCTTGACGCGGCAAACGGGGCTCAGGTCACGCAGCTGCTGGCGGGCATTGCGCGCAGCAACGAGCGCATCGTAGCGGTCGTGACCCATGATCCGCGAATATTGCCCCTCGCACAGCGCATCGTTAGATTGGAGGATGGTCGTATCGTAGGGGATCAATTGTGCCGCGCCTAGCATTCTGGTTGGCGTTGCTGATCGCAGCTACGATTTCGGCGCACGCTCCGGAAGCCGGCGAAGATGCAGCCGGCCGTCGCAAAGTCGTGGCCGCCGCCCCCGGACGCATCGAAGGCTCAGGGGACGCCGTGTCGATCGGCGCGTCGATCACGGGCATCGTTGAAAAGGTGAATGTCCGTCAGGGCGAGTTGGTATCGGTAGGACATCTGCTCGTGCGCATTGCATGCAGGGATATCGAAGCACAACTCGAGACGCGTATTGCAGAGCATAAGGCGGCGGAAGCGTTTCATCGCAAGCTCGTCAACGGCCCGCGTCGAGAGGATATAGACATCGCCCAAGCGGAACTGAAGTTGGCGGAGGCGCGCCTTGCGGAAGCGCAACTGCGCGTGGCGCGCAGTTCGACGCTGTTCGACAAAAACGCGGTGAGCCAGGCCATCCGCGATACCGATGAGCGCGATTTGCGCGTGGCTACAGCGCAGCTTGATGCGGCACGACTGAAGCTGCGGCTTTTGCAGGCCGGCACACGGGAGGAGGAGTTGGCGGAGGCACAGGCCAAGATGGTTGCCGCCAGACATATGATCGATGTCACGAACTCGGAACTATCGAAGTGCGAAGTGAAGAGCCCGGTGGGGGGAATTGTACTGCGCAAGCACGTGTCCGAGGGCGAGCTCATAAGCCTCTTCTATCCCAGGCCGCTCATTACGATCTCCGAGATACGAAGCTACCGTGTTCGGGCTGAGGTTGATGAGCAGGACGTGCCACGCATCCGACCAGGCCAGAACGTCGAAATTGCTGTCAATGCATTGGACCGCAACCGGCTTCGTGGACGCGTCGCGAGCATTGCTCCGGTCATGGGCCGGCGGCAAATATTGACCTCTGACCCTGCCGACAAGAGCGACCGAGACGTCATGGAAGTCATCGTTGATTTAAACGATAACCCCGAACATTTGCCGATTGGACTTCGGGTTTCAGTGATCTTTCTCGAGTAGCGGGGTGTTCATATGCGCTCCGCCACGATACCCGCCAACCTCCTATCGGCAATTCCAGCTCTTGACGGCAAGACACTGAAGGACCTCGAAGCGCTCACGCTCAAAGCCGAGCAGCGCGAGCTTCAGCGCGGCGAGATTCTGGTTCGACAAGGGGAGCCCT
Organism: Xanthobacteraceae bacterium; assembly: GCA_035639895.1. Lineage (GTDB taxonomy): Bacteria > Pseudomonadota > Alphaproteobacteria > Rhizobiales > Xanthobacteraceae > VAZQ01. The sequence continues at coordinate 10,578 of DASQXF010000196.1, read as the reverse complement.
CGGACGCGCTCTATTTCGTGCTGTCCGGCCGGTTTGGTGTGGGCGTGGAGGGCATGCTCGATCGGATCGCCGAAATCGGCCAGGGACAGCCGATTGGAGAGATCGGGTTCTTCGCCGGGCTGCCACGGACCGCAACGGTGACGGCGCTTCGCGACTCGCGTGTTCTCAAGATTACGCGTGAGCGCTTCCGCGAACTGAGCGAAACCTCGCCGGGGCTGCGTGACGCAGTGATCGTTTCGCTGGCGCACCGACTTTCCGAGAGTGTCAATGCTGCCGTGAGACCTCCGGATTTAGTGCGCACCGTGGCGCTACTCCCGGCGGGCGCAAGTCATCCTTCTCCACGCTTCGTGGATTTGCTTCGCACTGTGTTTAGCCCAGTTAGCCGCACGGTGTTCCTCACGAAGGAAGAGATTGAGTCACGCTTTCCGGGCATGCCACTCGAACATCCAACGACCTCGGACTGGCTCAACTCCTTGGAAGCAGAATGCGATTTTGTCTTCTATCTCGCTGGGGATACGCTCACGGACTGGACTAAGAAATGTATTCGTCAAGCGGACGCGATTTTGCTAGTCGCAGCGGCCGGCGCTTCCGCCGAACTCAACTCCGCCGAGCGGTTCGCCTTTTCCGTCCATCCGCCGTCGGCCCGGCGGCTCGTCATGCTCCATGACGCGCGCACCGAACTTGCGTCGGGCACCAGCGTCTGGCTTGGACCGCGCGATGCGTTCATGCACCATCATGTTGCTCTTCAAGACGCCGCAGATGTTCGGCGACTCTTCCGTTTTCTAGCAGGACGGGCAGTCGGCTTCGTTGCGGGGGGCGGTGGAGCGTTCGGAAGCGCCCACCTCGGCGCCTACAAGGCATTCTGCGAGGCGGGCGCGGATTTTGACATTCTGGGGGGAACAAGCGCCGGCGCGGCAATGACGGCCGGGTTGGCGTTCGGTGTTCCCCCCGAGCGGGTGGACGAGGGAACGCACAATATTTTTGTCAAAAGTCGCGCCTTCCGCCGTTACACCTTGCCCCGCTATGGGCTCATCGACCACAAGGTGTTCGATCGAGCGCTTCGAGCCGAATACGGCGACGTCGTGATAGAAGATCTGTGGAGACCGTTCTTCGCGGTTTCTAGCAGTCTGAGCGGGCACAAGCCGCGCATCCACCGGCGCGGGCCGGTCTGGCATGCGGTGCGTGCTTCGGGCTCCGTGCCTGGCGTGCTGCCGCCTTTCTTCACTAAAGACGGCGAGATGCTGGTGGACGGTGCGCTCATGGATAACGTCCCGCTTGCGCCGATGAAGGCCTTGAAAACCGGACCAAACGTGGTCGTGATCCTCGGAGTCGACGGGCCGACCGCGTACCCGGTGGATTACGATTCGATTCCGGGTCCCCTTGAGCTAGCGGCAACGATGCTCAATCCGTTTTCGCGTCGGCGACTGCCGCAGATGCCGAGTATCTTGCAAGTGATCATGCTCAGCATGCTCGCAAACCGTCGTCCGGACCTGCCGCTGAGCGAGACGGACATTGTCATCAACCCAGAATTCCCGGGGGACCTTCGATTTACAAGCTGGGAGCGGCACAACGAAGTATTCCTGCACACCTACCGCGGCGTCGCTTCATGGATTCAAAAGCGGATCACTGAAAATGACTCCAAGATGGCGGCGGTGCTCAGCGCCACACGGTCGTCGACGGCGGCGATGCCGCCGACGAACTCGAAAGGAAGACCAACATGGTCGTAAGCGCACCGCATCCCACAGAACCGCTGCACGATTCGGCCCCCGACCGCTCGGCCCGCCGGGGCGAGCGAGTGAGCGGATATCCCGCGCGCAAGCTTCTCATTACAGTCGTGCTCGTTTTGCTCGTCCTCGCCGGACTGCCGGTCGCCGTTTGGCTCGATCTGCGCGATCTCTCGGAACGCACGTTGCGGGGGCAGGCGGACGAGTTCTCGTCGATGATCGACAGCATCCGCAACTATTACGCCAGCAACGTGGTCGGTCGCGTGCTCGCCCACGGTGAGAAGACGCAGGTGCTGCCAAACTATACGGAGGTGCCAGGGGCAATTCCGATCCCGGCGACGTTGTCGCTGGAACTCGGCGGCCTGATCAGCAATGCCAACACGCAGTTCCGCTTTTTCTCGGACTATCCTTTTAAGAACCGCGCCGCGCATGCCTTCGACGCGTTCGAACGCCAAGCGCTGGAGAATTTGCGCCAAGATCCGAACGCGCGGCTATACGATGTTTCGGGCTCGATCTTCGATCGCCGCGTCCGCCTGGTCACGCCGATCCTCATGGCGGCACCCTGCGTGAATTGCCACAACAGCCACCCCGATAGCCCGAAGCGGGACTGGAAGGTCGGCGACGTGCGCGGCATCGAAGAATTCATCATCAATCAGCCGATCGTGGCACACATCTTCACGTTCAAGTACCTGCTCCTTTATTTCGCGTTCGTGGCCATTACGGGTCTCGCCTTCATCGGGTTGCAACATCAGCAATCCACGCTGATCGCGCGCTTCAACAAGGAGTTGGCACGGACCAATGAATTCCTCTCGGGCCTGGCGCAGAAAATTGCAAAATATCTGCCGCCGCAGCTCTACCGCGGCATTTTCGCTGGCAAGGACGTACAGCTCGCCACCGAACGCAAGAAGCTGACGGTCTTCTTCTCGGACGTGGTCGACTTTACGTCGACCGCCGAACGGATGCAGCCGGAAGAGCTCACCGCGCTGCTCAATGAATACCTGACCGAGATGTCGTCAATCGCGGTGGCGCACGGCGGCACGGTCAACAAGTTCATCGGCGACGCGATTCTCGTGTTTTTCGGTGATCCCGAATCGCGCGGGGCGGTCGAGGACGCGAGGGCGTGTCTGGCGATGGCCTTGGCCATGCAGCGGCGTCTGGCAGAGCTCAATGCGCAGTGGCGCAAGCGCGGCATCGCGCGGCCGTTCCGCGCACGCATGGGTATCAATACCGGCTTCTGCAATGTCGGGAATTTCGGCAGCGACGACCGGATGGACTACACCATCATCGGCGCCGAGGCCAATCTGGCGGCGCGCCTGCAATCGATAGCGCAACCCGGCGAGATCGTGCTGAGCTACGAGACCTTCATGCTCGTGCGCGACATGGTGCGCGCCCGCCCGCTGGAACCGATCACCTTGAAGGGCATTGCCCATCCGGTCATACCCTACGCGGTGGAAGGTCTCACCGGTGCGCGCCGCGGGGCCGAGATCATCACCGAGCATGACACGGGGATCGACCTGTTCATCGATACCAGCGCGATCGACGCGGCGTCGGCTGAGCGCGTGCGGCGCACGCTTGAAAAGGTCGCGGCCGAATTGCGCTTCCGCCGCGGGGCCACCCAGCCGAATTGAAGCATTCGCGGCGCGACTGACGCGGCGATGTTTCCCATCACACCGTGCTCGGCGCCACGGCCTCCTGGTGCCACAGCAACAAGCGCCGGCGCACGAGCATCATGCCCTTGACCAGCGCGTAGCCGATCACCGCGATTTCGACGATTCCGGCGAAGACGCCGCGCGAATCGGCAAACCGCGATGCGGTGTTCATCGCACCGCCGAGCCCGTAGCCGCCCATGAACATCTCGGTCACGATGGCGACGATGAGCGCGATGGGGAGCGCCACCTGCAGCCCGGTGATGATTTGCGGGAGCGCCGCCGGCAGGGCGATTTGCCAGAGCAGCTCGCGCTCTCCGGCACCCATATTGCGCGCCGACCACAGCAGCTCGCGTTCAACGCCGCGGATGCCGACGACGGTCGCCGTGACCACCGGAAAGACCGCCTCCACCGCGATCATCGTGATCTTCGAGGTGTCGTAGACACCGAGCCAAAGGATGACCACCGGCAGAAACGCGATCTTCGGCATGGGAAAGCCGACCGAAATGATCGGATCGAAGAACCAGTTGACCAGCCGATTGCGGGAAATTCCCATCCCCAGCACGATCCCGGCCACGGCCCCGATCAGAAATCCGGCGAGCGCGCGATAGAGCGTCACGCCTGTGTTGAGCAGAAGCTCTCCGGTCAAGAGGTCGGTCCAGATCCGCTCCAGCACGGCGCTCAGCGCCGGCAGCATGTAGGGCGTGAACGCGCCCGAGCGCGCCGCAAGCTCCCAGGTGAGCGCAAGCGCCAGCACGGAGAACACGCGGGCAAAGCCCCAGCCGGCCGTGCGCAGCCAGCGATAGGCCGCTGCCTCGCGCGCGAGTTCGCCCAATGGGCCGCCGGGCGCCTCTATTCCTGCCACCGCAGCATCCTTTGCATGAGGACGAGATAAGCCCGATCGGCAACGAAGCCGAGCAACGCCACCGTCAGGACGACGGCGAACATCGCGTCATAGGTGCCGCTCGCGCCGAGGAACCCGATGAGGTAGCCCAAGCCTTCGCGCGCCGCGATCAGTTCGGAGCTGACCAGGAGAATGAAGCAGAGCGCGAGCGCGGTGCGGATGCCGTTGAGCAGCTCGGGCATCGCGCTCGGTACCACCACGTCCCACAACATGCGCAACCGATTCGCGCCCATGCTGCGCGCGGACCAGACCAGCACCTGCTCGCTCGAACGCGCGCCGTTGAACGCGCCGATGGTGACCGGCAACATGCAGCCGAGAAAGATCAGGAGAATCTTCGAGCCGTTGCCGAACCCCAGCCACAGCACGGTGATCGGGATCAACGCTGATTTCGGCATCGGGTAGAACATTTCGACCAGCGGACTGAGCAGCACGTTCACCGGCCGCCACCAGGCCATGAAGATGCCGAGCGCGGCGCCGATCGCGACGGCCAAGAACAGTCCGGCGCCCGCGCGCCACAGCGACGCCGCGCCGTTCGTGATGAGCTCGCCGTCTTTGACGAGCTCGATCCAGGCCGCCGCCACCGCGCTCAGCGGCGGCAGGGCGAGCGTCGAGATGAGGCCGCTGCGCGCGCCAACCTCCCAGGCCAGCGCGAGCAAGAGCAGCGGAAGGTAGCGCAGCAGTGCCGCCGTGATACCTCCACCGCGGTCATTCACGGCGGCCGCCCTGCGCTTTGATCGCCTCGATACGCACCAGATTCCAGATCTCGTCGACCTTGTCGATGAAGCCCTCGTTCTTGAAGATCGCGGGATCGCTCTTGTCGAACTTGGTATCGACGATCGCCTTGATGCGGCCCGGGCGCGCCGACATCACCGCCACGCGGTCGGCGAGATAGACCGCCTCCTGCACGTCATGGGTCACGAAGATCACGGTCTTCGGCGTGCGCTGCCAGATGCTCAACAGTTCCGATTGCATGAGGCCGCGGGTCTGGGCATCGAGCGCGCCGAACGGCTCGTCCATCAGCAGGATCTTCGGGTCGAAAGCGAGCGTGCGCGCAATCGCGGTGCGCTGGCGCATGCCGCCCGAAAGCTGCGACGGATAACTGTCCTCGAAACCGGTGAGTCCGACCAGGTCGATGAAGGATTGCGCCCGCCTCTCGCGCTCCTCGCGTGCCAGTCCCATGCGTTCCAATCCGTAGAGGACATTGCCGCGCACCGTCTTCCACGGAAACAGCGCGAAATGCTGAAACACGATGCCGCGATCGGGACCCGGCGCGCCGATCGGCCGGCCCTCGATCAGAATCCTGCCCGTCTCCGTGGGGAGAAAGCCGCCGATGAGGTAGAGCAGCGTGGACTTGCCGCAGCCGGAGGGACCGAGCAGCGCGACGAATTCGCGTCCGCGCACGTCGAGCGAGACGTCCTCGAGCGCGAGCACCGGCCGCCCGGTTGGCGGCCGATAGCAATGGCTCACACCCTCGATGACGATTTGCGCCTGCGCCATGGTCCGCGGCCCGTGCCCGCCGTCGTTCGACGGGGCGGCAAGCTAGCGCAGTTTCGCCATCGTTGGGAAATCGATAGAGAGAGCCGAAGAGGATAAGCCCACAACAAACCCGACGAGACGTTATTCTGCGGCGACGCCAAACGCGCTCACGGGCAGCACATTCTCGACGTGGGCTGTACCCAGCTTCGCCGCGACACCCGAAGGGGACGGATCCGCCCACGCAGGATCGTGGTGGAAATGCTTCGCCAGCAGGTCGATGAAGCTGCGGACCTTCGCGGAAAGATGGTGGCGATGCGGATAGATGGCGTTGATGGCATGCTCAGTCTGCAAGAACTCGCTCAACACCGGGACGAGACGGCCCGCTTTGATTTCGTCGACGAGCAGAAAACTCGGCGCCAGCGCGAGACCTTGGCCGTGCACGGCGGCCAAGCGCAGCGCATTGTCGCTGTTGGCCTGCAGATTGCCAGCGACCGTGACCGATTGCTCGCCATCCGGTCCCGCGAAGCGCCATTCGTTTCCCCAAGCCGAGTGGGAGTAAATGAGACAATTGTGCTCTACGAGGTCCGCCGGCCGTCTCGGCATTCCGCGCGCGGCGAGATAACCGGGCGCGCCGCACACAACGAAACGGTAGGTGGCGATCCGGCGCACGATCAGGCTCGAGTCCGGCACGGACATGTTGCGGACGGCGAGATCGAATCCTTCCTCGACCAGATCGATCATGCGGTCCGTCATCGTCAGATTGACGGAAACCTCGGGATAGAGTGCCACGAACTCGGCAATCACGGGCGCGAGCAAGGGCGGGATTGCGACCGAGGTGTTGAGCCGCAACGTGCCGCGCGGCGTCGACTGCAATGCCTGGGCAATCTGATCGGCGTCCTCCACGTCCGCCAGGATCTGCAAGCAACGTTCGTAATAGGCATGGCCGACCTCGGTCAGGCTCACGCGACGCGTGCTGCGGTTGAGAAGCCGAACGCCGAGCAGCTCCTCGAGCGATTGCACGTGGGCGGTCACCATGCTCGGCGACATGCTCAGGGCCCGCGCCGCCGCGGAGAACCCGTCGCTCTCGACCACCTTCACGAAGGTGGCCATGCTGGTCATACGGTCCATCTGTCACCTGACCATCGCGTCAGGCTCACAGACATGTTCCGCTGTTGTCGACGTATCAAGTTGCGCGCGATCACGTTTGCTCACATTTTCGCCAGACGCACAGCGCGCGGCGGTCCGGCGGGATCGGCGCCGAACGCAGCGAGGTATCAGAAGACGGTTATCAACCCGCCGCCACCGCCACCCATGGAACCCTCCTTGGGTTCCCCGTGCCAGCACTTCGACGGCCCGAGCGAATGCTGCGGCATGCTCACGGCGTGCAGCAAAGCGGTGCCGGCGTCGGCGGCAAAACGCATCGTGCCGCCGTCGAAACCCACGCACTCGATGATGATCGAGCCATCATCGGTGGGATTCGCATTCGAGCCTTCGTCAGCGCCGGCCGCGAACTGATAGCCGGTACCGATGCGATGACCGTAGGGAAAGGCTTGGGCTTCCATAGTGAGCGGTATGGCAGCCGCAAGCACGAGCGCAGCGATGGTCGCCGGGCGTGACAAAGCTTGCTTGTCCATGATCTGCTCCTGTTCGGCACATCGAACGCGCAGCCGACGGCCGCAGAGCTCGACCGCGCAGCGAAGCAGATAGGACCGGCAACTCCGGTGATAACCGAGAGGGCGGCAAACGGTCTGTTCGCTATTTTCGAATAATGGGTTTCTACGCGACCAATCCGCGCAGGAGCTATGCCACCGGCTGAGCAATGGCTTACCGGCGAAGTGCGCGCTGGAATTTATCGATCATCTATCTCTTACGCGCTCATCCTGAGAGGCAGCGAAACGCGCGTCTCGAAAGACGCGTGCGGCCTCATGTTTCGAGACGCGCACACGCACCGCGCGTCTGTCACTCGCTGCGATGGTATCGTACCATGAGCGCAAATAGGCGGTCTAACCGACGTGATCCTGACCGCATATGATGGCGTGACCTGACTGCGGAGGCAGCCAATGGCCAAGCGCAAGCCGAGCACCCGCAGCGTGCGGCGCGACCAGCGGCCATCGCGGCGAACCGCACCTGAGACCGCCTCGTCGCCGGCCTCCGAAGATCAGATTTCCTATAGCAGCCTCTCGCTCCACGCGCTGTTCGAGCAACAGGCGCGCCAGCTCATCGACCGCACCGACCTCGACGAAGAGCAAAAGCAAAGCATCCTCCTCGCGCTGAGCTGCCCGTGTTGCGGGGCTGGCGCGATGTCATACACCGCCAAGCTCAAACGATAAGGCAGTGTAGGGTGGGCAACGGCGTGTCGCCATTGCCCACACGCGGCGAGGAAAAGCAGCGTAGGCGTGAGCAAAGGCGGTACCCTCTCCAAGGGAGCAGAGTTCGCCTTTGCCCACCCACGGCTCACGCGGATTTCGCGTCCGGGCCGCCGCTCTCGGCCGATCGCCGCGCCGCGCGCAATTTTGCGGTTGCCGCCACGTCGACCTCGAAGCTTTGCGGGTCGAGCACAACGCCGTAAAGCTCTGCCGCAGATTTCACCGTCACGTAGCCCTGCCGGACATCCTCGCGAACCTGCTCCAGCGGCCGCTCGATCGGACTTCCGTAGCCGCCGCCTCCACCGGAGCGGATGTTGAAGGCGTCGCCCGGCTTGAGCTGCGCCACCAAAACCTTGGCATTGGGAAAGTCGCTCTTCCATTGCCCGGCGAGGCGCAGCTCCACTGCGTTGCCGGTACCATCGAGGCCGCCGGCGAGACCCCAGGGGCGGCAGTGGGCGCGCTCGCTCTGATTGTTGACCATCATATTGCTGCGCGCGCGTACCACGCGCTCGACGCCAAGCCCGCCGCGGCGGCGCCCGGCACCTCCGGAATCGGGCACCAGCGCATAGCGCTCCACGACGATGGGAAATTTGAACTCGGCCTGCTCGTTCGGGCTGTTGTGGGTGTCACCATCGTTGATGCAAACGGTGGCGGAGACACCGTCCTCGGTCATCTTGGCGCCCCAGCCGCCGCCCAGCGGCCCGAAGCTGCCGATGAAGAATTCCGACGTGCGCTCGTTGATGCCGTGGAATGACGAGGCCAGCAGGTCGGCGTGATGGCCGGCAATGACGCGGTCGGGTATGGCCGGCGCCAATGCCTTGAAGATCGTGTCGACGATGGTCATCGGATAGGTCATCCACCAGCGCATGGGCGCTGGCCGCACGGCACTAACGACGCGGCCCGGCGGCACCACGGTCTTGAGGCTGCGAAACGAGCCGTCGTTGATCGGATAATCCGTGGGCGATGTTAGGCACTTGTAGGCGACCTGCGCGCAGGCATAGCCGGTGGTGATGCCGGAATTGTAGAAGCCGCGCACCTGTTTCGACACCTCGCTCAGATCGACGGTCATCTCGTCGCCCTCGACCACGACGCGCACCCGGATCGGCACCTTGCGGCCGATGTCGATGCCATCGTCGTCCATGTACGATTCCGCCTCGTAGACTCCGTCCGGAATGGTGCGGGTCCGTGAGCGCGCCATCGCTTCGGCGTGATCCATGATCACCGCAATCGAGCCGAGCACGGCATCGCGCCCGTAGCGCTCGATCAATTCGAGGAAGCGCCGTTCGCCGGTTTTGACGGCGGTGACCTGCGCGCGCAAATCGCCCATCGCCCGGCTCGGCAGACGCACATTCTGCCGGATGATGTCCACCACCGTCCCATTGACGACGCCGCGGTCCTGATACTTGAGAATAGGGATCTGCAGTCCTTCCGAAAAAATATCGGTGCTCATGCCGCCGAGAATGCCGCCGATGTCGAGCCAGTGCGCCATGCAGCAGGAGAACGCGACGAGCTTACCCCTATGAAAGATCGGAAGCGTCAGTGTGACATGGTTGAGATGGCTGCCGGTGAGATAGGAATCGTTGGTGATGTAGATATCGCCGGGACGCATGTTGCCGAGGCCGAAATGCCCGATCTTCGCCTTCACCGTCTCCGCCATACCGCGAATGAACATCGGCAAGCCGATGCCGATCGAGATGGTCTCCCCCTGTGGCGTGAACAGACCGGTGGTGAAGTCGAGCGCCTCGTAGATGATGATGTTGTAGGCGGTGCGCATGAGGTTGGTCTTCATTTCCTCGGTCACCGCGATGACACCGTTGCGCACGATCTCGGTGATTACCGGATCGACTTTACGCCGCTTCGAGCCGTTTCGTTTTGTCGTCATTTTGGTCTTGACCCCTAGGGTGGGCATTGCGCGGTCTCGACGTCTCATTCGCACCCGCGTCCTCGGCGCAATCCCACGCCTGCGCTCCGCGTGGGCAAAATCGGTTTTGACACGAGTGCGAGCGGTTGGCTTTCAACATCCGCTTTTGCCCACCCTATCAAGCATGCTTCATCGACCTCCCGCCACGTCGATGATCAGATGGCCGCCGGCATCGACTTCGAGCCGGTCGCCGACCAGTAGCAGCGTGGTCGCCGCGTGCTCCTCGATCAGCGCGGGTCCGCTGATCCGGTTGCCGGCGGTGAGCGCGGCGCGGGCGTAGGTCGGCGTCGGGCGGAACTTGCCCTGCAGATAGACCGGCCGCCTGCCCGTAAACGCCGAACTGTGCGGCGTGCGCTTGCCGCGCGCGATCCGCTCCGGCGGCGGCTTGCGCATGATCCCGGTGACGGTGCTGCGCAGGCTCACGATCTCGGCGGGCTCCTCCGGCGCCGCGGTGCCATACCGCAATTCATGCATCGCGTCGAAAAGACGCTTGATCGCGCGACGATCTTTCCGTTCGAATACTTTGAGTGGCAAGTCCACG
>DASQXF010000195.1:0-2542 GCA_035639895.1 Xanthobacteraceae bacterium | reverse complement strand
CCGTGCGCGAAATTGCCGAGCTTGTCCGACTGCGCGAGCATGGCCTCGTGGACGCGCTCGCTGATGAGCACCGCCGAGATCGGCTGCATGGCGGCGGACAGCGCCTTGGCCGAGGTCATCATGTCGGGCCGAAGCGCATAGGTCTGTGAGCCCCACATTTCGCCGGTGCGGGCAAAGCCGCAGATCACCTCGTCGGCGACGAACAGGATGTCGTGCTTGCGCAGCACCGCCTGCACCTCCTCGAAATAGCCTTGCGGCGGAACGATCGCGCCGCCCGCGCCCATCACCGGTTCGGCGAAAAACGCGGCGATCGTGTCCGGTCCTTCGGCTTGGATGAGCGTCTCGAGCGCCTGCGCCATGCGTGCGGAAAATTGCTCTTCCGGCTCGCCGGGTTCATGGCGCCGATAATAATGGGGAAATTCGGTGTGCTTGAACGGCGCGAACGGGAGGCCGAATTCCGCGTGCATGTCCGGCTTGCCCGACAGGCTGACGGCGGCGCAGGTGCTGCCGTGATACGCCATGCGGCGCGCGATGATCTTGGTGCGCTGCGGCTGCCCGACGGCATTCCAGTAGTACCAGGCGAGCTTGATGGCGGTGTCGTTCGCCTCCGAGCCCGAGCACTGAAAGACGACGCGTGCCATCGGCACGGGCGCGATTTTGAGAAGCGTCTCCGCCAGCGCGACGGCCGGCTCGTTCGAGCGATGGCGATACAGATGGTAGTAGCCGAGCGTGCGCATCTGCTCGGCGGCGACCCGAGCGAGCCGCTCGGAGCCGAATCCCAGCGAGGCGCACCACAGGCCCGCGACCGCGTCGATGTAGTCGCGGCCGGAATCGTCGAACACGCGGCAGCCCTGGCCGCGCATGATGACGTGCGGGCCTTGGCTCTGGTGCTTGCGCAGGTTGGTCTGCATGTGCACCAGCGTTGCGACGTCGCGCGCCTCGATCGAGTTCGGGATGTAGGTCACGCTCAATCCTCCGATTCGGCGGCTTTCCGCAGCGCCTGTGGATCTGTAATGCCGTAGTCGCGTTGCGCCGATGCGGCGCTCACATAGCCATCGAGCAGATCGCGGCCGATGGCCGTTGGATCGCGGGCGCTTGGCGGACCAAAGCCACCGGAGCCTGGCGTGATCATCTCGATGACAGAATCCGCCGGCGCGCTGAATGCGCCTTTGCCGGGCAGGGGACGCGTCGCACCATCCGCTGTCCTGAGCGTGACCGCAGCCGCTGCTCCGGCCTTGCCGCCGAGGAGCCCGAAGGGCGCCGACGTCATTCGCTCCATGCACAACGCGCCGGTTGCATCCGCGCCTTCCAGGAGTCGCCAGACCCGAAGCGCGCCGCAGCCGCCGCGATAGCGCCCCGCGCCACCCGAGTCCGGGTTGATCGCATAGCGCTCGATGCGCACCGGAAATGACATCTCCATGATTTCCACCGGCGTATTCATCGTATTGGAGATCCCGCTGGCGATGCAGTTGATGCCGTCCTTGTTCGGCCGCGCTCCAAAGCCACCCTTGACGGTCTCGTACGAAACATAGTGCCGGCCCGTGCGGGGATCGACGCCCCCCAGCGTCAGGATCGCCGATGTGCCCTGGCTGCAGGCCATCACCTGCTCCGGCAGGAAGCGCGCGAGCGCGCCCATCACCATGTCGGCCACGCGATGCGACATCTCGTGGTTGGCGTAGACGACCGGCGCGGGGAATGTGGCGTTCACCACCGAACCTTGAGGCGCGCTGATCTCGATCGCGCGCCAGCAGCCGGAATTGGGCGGAATGAGATTGTTCGGATCGATTGCAGTCTTGAGCCCGCAATAGACTCCCGACGCCGTGACCGAAAGCGGCGCGTTCATTGGGCCTTTGAGCTGCGGGTCGGTGCCGGCAAAGTCCACCATCAGCCGGTCGCCGTTCTTCTTCACGGACAGGCGAATGCGGAACGGCGCATCCTTGCCGAGTTCGTCGTCGGCAATGCCGTCGCCATCGCAAAAATCCTCGAACACGCCTTCTCCGTCGGGCAGATCCACGAGCGCCGCGCGCATCAGCCGCTCCGAGTAATCCATGACCTGCGCCATGTAACCGATCACCGCGCTGCTGCCATAACGCCGGGCGAGCGCCTGCAGGCGTTCGGTCGCCCGCAGGGTTGCGGCGAGTTGCGCGCCGAGATCGCCTTTGCGTTCCTCGGGCGTGCGGACATTCGCCAGGATCACCTTTTCCAAATCGGCATCGAGCACGCCGCGGCTGATGAGCCGCACCGGCGGTAGGCGGATGCCCTCGCCGAAGATTTCGGTGACCGCGCCGTAGCTGCCGGGCGTGGCGGAGCCGACATCCGGCCAGTGCGCGCGCAGGCAGGCGTAACCCAGCAGCTGCCCCTCATGGAAGGCGGGCCGCACCACGTTGATGTCGGGCAAGTGGCTGCCGCCGAAATAAGGGTCGTTGTGAATGAAGACGTCACCCTCGTGCACGTCTGCTGCAAACGCGGCAACAATCGCGCGAACCGCATCGGGCATGGAGCCGAGGTGGATCGGCAGATCGGGCCCTTGCGCGACCATCGC
>DASQXF010000194.1:0-3763 GCA_035639895.1 Xanthobacteraceae bacterium | reverse complement strand
CGCGCTCGGCTTCTAAGCCGTCACCGCAATCCCCTGCACCTCGATCATCATCTCCGGTTGTGCGAAGCCCTGCACGGTGATCGCGGCGCTTGCCGGAAAGTCCTTCCCGAACAGCTCCGTGCGCAGCTCGGTCATGCGCGTGGTGTAGCGCGCGTCGATGAGGAACACCGTCATCGTCACCATGTCGGCGAGCTTCGCACCCGCCTCGGCGAGTGTTTTCTCGATGTTGCGGAACGTCTGCTTGAACTGGGCGTCGAAATCGCCGGCGAGCGATTTGCCGGCATCGTCGACCTGGCCGGTATGCCCGGCGATGTAGAGGGTCCGCCCTGCGCCTTCAGTGATGACGCAAGGCGAGAACGCACGTTTCACTTGCCAAGTCCCGCGAACAAACGATTTCTTCATAGGGCTGCTCCCGAGTGTCACGTGTAAGTAACTGTCGTCCCCGCGAAAGCGGGGACCCATGACCACCGTCTCTGGAATATGGGTCCCCGCTTTCGCGGGAACGACAGCGGGCGAAAACTGATCAGCGGATTGCGCGTCACTTCGCGTGGCCGTCGCGCATCACGCGCCAAAGCCGCTCCGGCGTCGCCGGCATCTCGACGTGGCGCACGCCGAGGTGGGAGAGCGCATCCACTAGCGCGTTGGCGACGGCGGGCATGGCGCCGACGCAGCCAGCCTCGCCCGCGCCTTTGACCCCGAGCGGATTGGTTCTGGTCGGCACCGGATTGCTCTTGACCTCGACCGCGCTGATGTCGGTCGCCCGCGGCATGGCGTAGTCCATGAACGATCCGGTCAGGTTTTGGCCGTCGCCGTCGAATTTGATGTCCTCCATCAAAATTTGGCCGACGCCTTGCGCGACCCCGCCCACGATCTGCCCTTTCAGGAGCAGCGGATTGATGACGGTTCCCACGTCGTCCACGACGCTGTAGCGCATGATCTCGACCTCGCCGGTGTCCTCATCGATCTCGAGCTCGCAGATGTGGCAACCGTTGGGGAAATTCTGCACGGGAGCAAAGTAGGTCGCGGTCGCGATGAGCCCGACGTCCATGGCCTTGGGCAGTTTGGTCGGCTCCATCGCCTCCTTGGCCACGTCCTTGATCGTCAGCGTGCGATTGGTCTTCGGGCTGGAGAACACGCCGTCGGCAAAGTTCATGTCGGCGGCGTCGACCTGAAGGAGGTGGGCGGCGATCGCCTTGCCCTTGGTGATGATCCTCTCGGTAGCCGCGGCGACCGCCGATCCGCCGATGGTCGCCGAGCGCGAGCCGCCGGTGCCCTCGCCGACGAAAACTTGATCGGTGTCGCCCTGGATGTAATGCACCTCGTCGGGGTCGAGCCCGAGGCGATCGCACATGATCTGCTTGAAGATCGTCTCGTGCCCCTGGCCGTGGGTGACGCTGCCGGCGAGCAGCGTCGCGGCGCCCGATTTGTCGAACCTGATCTCGGCGCCTTCGAAGCCCTGCGCGGCCGCGCGCTCGATGGTGTTGGACAGCCCGATGCCGCGCAGCTTGCCGCGCTTGCGCGCTTCGGCGCGGCGCCGCTCGAATCCGGCGAAGTCGGCGAGCGCGAGCGCCATGTCCATGCTCTTCTCGAACTCGCCGCTGTCGTAGGTGAAGGTGAGCCCGCTCTTGAACGGCATGGCGTCGGGCGGAATGTAGTTCCTGCGCCGCAGCTCGGCGGGATCGATGCCGAGCTCATCAGCCGCGAGATCGATCATCCGCTCGATCACATAGGCGGCTTCCGGACGGCCGTTGCCGCGATAAGGCCGCACCGGATTGGTGTGCGTGAAGACGGCACTCACGTCGGCGTAGATGGCGGGCGTGCGATAGACTCCCGCCAGCGTGCCGATATTGCCGGTGAACGCCGGCATGCCGGTTTGCAGATAGGCGCCGATGCTGGCGACGGTATGCACGCGCAGGCCGAGGAAGATGCCGTTGCGGTCGAGCGCCAGTTCCGCCTCGGTGACGTTGTCGCGCGCCTGCGCGTCGCACAGAAAGGATTCCGAGCGTGTCGAGGTCCATTTGACCGGCCGGCCCAGGAGTTTCGACGCCAGCAGCACCAGCGCCACTTCGTTATAGACCGCCGATTTCATTCCGAAGCTGCCGCCGATGTCGCCGGCAACCACTCGGATCTTGCTCTCAGGGACTTTGAGGACCGGTGCCAGCTCGGCGCGAAAAGGATGCGCACGCTGCAGCGTGGTATAGACCGTATAGCGGTCCTCGGCTGCGTTGTAGTCGCCGATCGACCCGCGCGGCTCCATGCTGGCGGCGGTGACGCGGTTGATCACGAAGCGATGCTTGACGATGTGATCGGCTTTGGCGAAGGCGGCATCGGTTGCGGCCTTGTCGCCGAAGAGTTGCACGAAGCCGATATTGTCGGGGCATTCGTCCCAAACCCGCGGCGCGCCCTGCGCGCTCGCCTCCGCGGTGGAGACGACCGCCGGGAGGGGCTCGTAGTCGACTGCGACCAGTTCGGCGGCATCCTGCGCCTGTAGCAACGTCTCAGCCACCACGAAGGCGACATAGTCGCCGGCCCAGCGCACGCGGTCTTTGACGAGCGCGGGATAGGGCGGGCGAAAGCTCGTGCCGTCGCGGCGCTTTAGTCCACCCGGGACCGGGAGATCGCCCCATCCCGAGGCCTGCCAGTCCGCGCCGGTGAGCACTGCGAGTACACCGGGTGCGGCCTTGGCCTTGCCCGTGTCGATCGCGCGAATGCGCGCATGCGCATGCGGGGAGCGCAGCACGTACCCGAATGCCGTGCCTGACAGCACGATATCGCCGACATAGCGGCCGCCGCCCCTGAGCAGTCGCGGATCCTCGAAC
Source organism: Xanthobacteraceae bacterium (assembly GCA_035639895.1). GTDB lineage: Bacteria > Pseudomonadota > Alphaproteobacteria > Rhizobiales > Xanthobacteraceae > VAZQ01. Next base: position 944 of record DASQXF010000194.1, on the reverse strand, counting down.
CGGGATACGCTTTGGCCAATCGCGAATTCGCCCATTTCAATCCTCGCAGTATCGAACAACGCTCTGGTGCGTTATCGCAAAGCCCCGGCGCTCTGGCTACCCGCTCGAGCGCCCGCTGCCGGACCCGCGACGAAGATGGTACTCAGCGCTGCGGTGCCGCCGGCTGATGGCCGGAGAGCTTGGCCAGCACGCCTTGGCGTGCCGTTTCGCGCCGCAAGAACGCGACGAATTTTTCCGGCGCGTTGTCGGCCGGCACGGTCATGCCGAGCGCTTCCACGCGTTGGCGGAACGCTTCCGATTGAATGACCTCGTTGAGGTGCTTGTTGAGGAAGGCGATGATCGACGCTGGCGTATTGGCAGGGGCTGCGAGACCGACGAAGCCGCGATGGTCGAAGTTGAGATAGCCTAGCTCCTCCAGCGTGGGCACGTCGGGCCAAGTCGCAATCCGGTGCGGGCTCGCGACGGCGAGCGCCCGCAGCTTGCCGTCGTCCGCAAGCGGCTTGGCCTGCGAATAGAAGGCGAACGCGCCTTGGATGCCGCCCGCCGCCACGTTGCGCGCGGCCTCGCCGGAGCCGCGGTAGGGCACGCCCACGATCTCGGTCTTGGCCAGCGAATTGAGTTGCGTCAATGCGATCGCCGGCGAGGTGGCAGGACCGGACGTGCCGAAACTGATTTTCGTGGGATTGGCCTTCGCGTCGGCGACCAACTCGGCCAGCGACCTGTAAGGCAGCTTGGCGTCGATGACGAGGACGAGTGGCGGCCCCTCGACGACCATTCCGATCATGGCGAAGTCATCGATCGCGTTGTAAGTCACGGAGATGTAGTGCAGGTTCGCCGTATCGGCGACCGAATTGGCGAAGAGCGTGTAGCCGTCGGGTGCGGCCCGCGCAGCAAAGGTCGCGCCTATCGCGCCCGATCCGCCCGGCTTGTTCTCAACCACGATG
>DASQXF010000193.1:0-6600 GCA_035639895.1 Xanthobacteraceae bacterium | reverse complement strand
GCAAACCCGCGCATACGCTTCTGATACCGGTGTAGCCAGCCTGAAACGGAGTAGCCATGCTGCTAGGGTAAGCCGGCAAGCGCCCAGAGGACCCCGCATTTGGAAGCGTGGTGATTGCCCTTCGCTCGCAACCATTTGCTGGTCGGGCCGAGGCGCCCACATTTGCGTGGAGGCCGTGCCGACCCGCAGCTGTTAAATATCGGGGCAGGTGCTTTGCCTTCTGGAATGCAGTATTGTCTGCCGAAGCCCAGGGAACCCGCCCGTAATGAAAATCCTTGTGGTCGACGATCATGCCTTAATTCGCGAGGCTTTGCACGGCGTTCTAAAGAAGCTCACTCGCGATGCCGTCGTACTGGAGGCCGCAAATTACGCTCAGACGATGGAGGCCATCGCGAGTAATCCGGACATTAGCCTCATTCTGCTTGACCTGACTTTGCCGGATAGAGACGGGTTCTCGCTGCTCGCTGAATTACGCGAACGCAACCCAGCAGTGTCAGTGGTGGTTCTATCCGCTGTTCAGGACCGCGCCAACGTCATGAAAGCGCTCGAGCTCGGCGCGATGGGCTATATCCCGAAATCAGCGCGGAATGAGGTTATGCTCAGCGCTCTTCAGTTGGTATTTGCGGGGGGCATATATATCCCTCCGGAGATTTTGGGGCGCGAGCACCTGTCACAGACTTTACCAAGGCCATCTGAACGCGCCAGAGCAATCGTGTCGCCCGCAGATCTGGGCTTGACCGAGCGTCAACTCGACGTGCTTGCGCTGATGATGCAGGGCAAGAATAACAAATCGATCTGTCGGATGCTTAATTTGGCCGAGCCTACTGTGAAAAATCATGTCACGGCAATTCTCAAAGCGCTGAAGGTCACCAATCGAACCGAGGCAGTAATCGCTGTAAATGAGTTGGGCTGGAAGTTACCGGCGACTCCTCAGCTATGAGATGCTCGGTCTGCGCGGCGTGATTGCTTTTATTTCACCGAACACTTATACCAATCCTCAGTAAGTCTGACTCGCTGGGGATTCCCAAATCAGCTGCAAAATGATTCAAGGTGGCGAACGGAGGGTCGTTTGCCATGGGGACTGCCATTGCGGTGCGGAGGGACTATTCCAGCCGGGAGCTTCGTCGCCTGGCGACGCGAGTGAAGGACGCCGCGCAGACGCGGCGACTGTTGGCGATCGCCGCGGTGCTGAATGGGAGCTCGCGGGAAGAAGCTGCCGAGATCGGCGGCATGGATCGTCAGACGCTGCGGGATTGGGTGATCCGGTTTAACGAGGAGGGGCCGGACGGTCTCGTTAACAAGTCATCGCCGGGTGCGCCCGGCAAACTCACCGAGGAGCACAAGGCGTTTCTTGTTCGTCTCGTGGAGGAAGGGCCGATCCCGGCGGTCGATGGCGTCGTGCGCTGGCGGGCCTGTGATCTGATCATGCGCCTCTACGAGGAGTTTGGCGTCTCGGTTTCCGACGACACGGTCTACCGCGCCCTGAAGGACTTGGGCTTCTCGCATGTGAGCGCCCGGCCCAAGGCCTACAAGCAGAATGCAGACGCCATGGAGGCGTTCAAAAAAACTTTCCCGCCCGCGTGGCGGAAGTCCGGGCGAAGCTTGCGCCCGGCACACCGATAGAGGTGTGGTGCCAGGACGAGATGCGGGTTGGCCAGAAGAACAAGCTCACCTCTCGTTGGGCCAGGAAGGGTTCACGGCCCCGCGCCATTCACGATCAACGCACCCAGTCCACCTATCTGTTCGGTGCCGTATGTCCCGAACGCGGGACCGGCGCCGCCCTCGTGCTGCCGGCCTGCAATAGCGAGGCCATGCAGCTGCATCTTGACGAAATCGCAACCAAGGTCACTGCGGGCGCGCATGCGATCGTTCTCCTCGATCAAGCCGGCTGGCATGGCGCCAAGGCTCTCAAGGTCCCGAGCAATATCTCGCTCCTGCTGTTGCCGCCACGCGCTCCCGAACTCAACGGCCAGGAAAATGTTTGGCAGTTCATGCGCCAGAATTGGTTGTCAAACCGGATCTTCAAATCCTTCGACGATATCGTCGACCACTGGTGCTGCGCCTGGAACACACTCATCGATCAGCCCTGGAAGATCATGTCCATCGCGTGCCGCGATTGGGCGAGCGTGGGTTATTCAATGTGAGGATTGGTATAAATGGCACGCGATAGAACGAGCCCGGGATGGCCATGGCCGTATGGCCAATACATGCTCGGGCTCGAGCCCCAAGGGACAATATTGATTCGGATTGAGCCCACCGTCGCTGAGCAGACTTCGACGAAATAGATTTAGCGCGAGCGACACGCTCGGTTTGCTCCTTCCCCGGCTTGCGGGGGAAGGGACTATGCGGCGCTACCTTTTATCAGGCGGATGCGTGATGTTTCTGCGTCGGCACAAATTCGCTCACGCTCGGTTCGTCTCAAACCACTCGAGCGCCCGCTCCACCGCCTCGTCGGAAATGCGCGTGCGCGGCCAGCGGTAGAGCCAGCCGTGCACGACCCAGATCACCAAAAAGCTGAACACGCCGGCGAACACCCAATCGGTGAAGAAATGCGCGCCGGCCGCCATGCGCAGAACGCCGACGGCGGCGCCAAAGGCGAGCGCCGCACTGTAGGCGAGCGCGCGCCAGTGCGGCGGCACCACCGCGGCGCCCGCCAATGTCCAGAACGCGCCCGACGGCTCCCCTGCGACGAAGGAGCAATTCTTCGGGCAATCGCCGCGCGGATCCCACCACGCGCGGAAATGCTCGTTGCCGCCGAACTCGGTCACGTCGATCGGGCGCGGACGGCCCCAGTGCTCCTTGAACACGAGATTGGCGACGACGCCCGGCGCGAGCGCGAGTGTCAGCAGCATGAGCACGATCGCCCGGCCGGGAATGATGAGCGCCCGCCGCGGCCAAATGAACTTGAGCGCGAGCGCGATCCACGCCGGCGCCGACACCAGCGTGACCAGCCCCACGGCGACGTCGCGCGCGCGCAGGTAGGTCGGATCAAAGGCGCGCCAGAATCCTCCGCGCTCCCGGTCGAAGAACAGCGCGGCGAGCTTGAGATCAAGGTCGGGGCGGATCGCGAAGACGAGGCCAACCGCAGCGGCAACGGCAAGCGCGATCACGAGGCCGGTTCGGTTCATGCGGCTGATCCCCACGCGTGTCTAGCCGAGACCTCGCGCGAGTTCAAACGCACGGTTGTCGCGCAGCAAAACTCGGAGATGCTTCACGGTTATTTCGGCTGCGGCGGCTGCTCGCGGCAGACCTCGATTTCGGTTTGGCTTCCCAGCGGAGAGAAATTGCCGCATTTGTCGCAAGCGGCAAGCATGGCGCCGAGCGCGACCAGCAAGGCGATGCGGCCGATGTCCCTGCGCGTCGTAGGCCTAGCGGCCGTCCTGATCGCTTCCATGACCCCCCGCAAATTGGCGCGCCATAGTCGTCGTGCGTGCCACATCCTATGACGGATTTCCTAACGGATTTCCGGCGGATGTGAGGCCGCCGGCAGCGCCGCGCCGGCGGGGCGGCGAAATACCGGTTTCCAGAAGCCGGCGCTGAAGCCTGCGATCGCCCAATAGGTCAGCCCGCCGGCAAGGCCGGCGGCGATCACCGGCAACGGGTCGTTGAGCGCAATGCGCGTGTCATCGACGTAACCGAACAGGTTCCAGCCGATCCAAGCCGAGACCGCGCCGTTTCCGGCATGAAACAGGAAGGAGCGAATGGCGAAGGTCTCGGAAATAAGGATGCCGATGGCTGCGGGAAGCCACATCAGCGAGAGCAGCATCACCAGCAGCACCGGCGCCGCGAACACAAATCCGAACATCGCGAACACCTGCGTGTCCGGATGGGCGGCCGCTTCGCCGAGCTTCCAGGAGCCGAACACGATGACCAGCGTCGCTACCACGACCGCCACGAGATAACCGAGCGGCACCAGAACGAAGCGCAACAGCAGCCGGCCGAGGCTGTCCATTTCAATCGGTCATCGCCATGGCGCGCAACGCCAGGCGCTCGCGCGCGGAGAGCTTTTCGCTTGCGCTCTTGAGCTGACCGCAGGCGGCGAGGATGTCGCGTCCGCGCGGCGTGCGCACCGGCGAGGCATAGCCGGCGTTGAAAATGATCTCGGAGAAGTTCTCGATCCGCTCCCAATCCGAGCATTGGTATCTGGTGCCGGGCCATGGATTGAACGGAATGAGGTTGATCTTCGCCGGTATCCCAACGAGCAGCTTGATCAGCGCCTTGGCGTCGGCGAGCGAATCGTTGATGTCCTTGAGCATGACGTATTCGAACGTGATCCGGCGCGCATTGGAGAGGCCGGGATAATTGCGGCACGCGTCGAGCAGCTGTTCGATCGGATATTTGCGGTTGAGCGGAACGAGCTCGTTGCGCAGCTCATCGCGCACCGCATGCAACGACACCGCAAGCATGCAGCCGATCTCGGCGCCCGCACGCGCGATGTTCGACACGACGCCCGAGGTCGAGAGCGTGATGCGGCGTTTGGAGATGGCGATGCCCTCGCCGTCCGCCGCGATCAACAGCGCGTCGCGCACCGCCTCGAAATTGTAGAGCGGCTCGCCCATGCCCATCATCACGATATTGGAGACGAGGCGCTGCCCAACTCTCCCTTCCCCGTCGGCCGAATTGCCGCTCGCGCGCGCCGTTCCCAGCCAATCACCGAGCCGATCCCGCGCGACCACGATCTGGCCGACGATCTCGCCGGGGGTGAGATTGCGCACCAGGCGCTGCGTGCCGGTGTGGCAGAACGAGCAAGTGAGCGTGCAGCCGACCTGGCTCGAGAGGCAAAGCGTCCCCCGGTCGGTCTCCGGGATATAGACGCATTCGATCTCGTGCGGCCGCTCGCCCACATGCTCGCCGGGCAACCGCAGGAGCCACTTGCGCGTGCCGTCGGTCGAGACCTGCTCGGCGACGACTTCGGGACGTTCGAGCGTGAAATGCGCCGCAAGCGCCGCGCGCAGCTCCTTCGACACGCTGGTCATCGCATCGAAGTCGCGCGCGCCGCGCACATAGAGCCAGTGCCAGATCTGCTGCACACGCATCTTGCGCTGCGCCGGCGGCACGCCGACGGTTGCGAGCGCCTCGGCCAACTGCGCGCGCGAGAGCCCGACCAGCGACGGTTTCGCCGGCGGCAGATAGCGCTCGAGCGGCGTCTTTTCGACGAAAGGCGCCAGCCCCGCGGCGAGCATCGTCGCGGAATCGGACGTGGTTTGCAGCGGTTCGGTCATCGTGGCGAAACGTGTTGCGGCCTTTTAGCATAGATGGGGTGCCGCAGCCGACAGCGATAGATTGCCGCCCGCCCAGAGCAGGCGCGGTCATTTTCCCTTCAACCGCTCGATCAGCGCCACGGCCGCGGCCGGGGCGCGAACTTTGGCGCCCGAGATCATGTAGATGAAAACATCGCGCTTGCCTTGCGCGCGCGCTGGCGCCGCGATGGTGGCAAGATCATCGGGCGCGCTGCCTGTGGCCCAATTGCGCGCACGTTCGGCCCAGAGATCGAGTGCGCGTCGCGGATAGCCGGTTTTCTCCTTCGCCGACGTACGCTGCAAACGAGCGTAGACGAAATCGCCGGTCACGTCGGCGATCAACGGATGCTTCTCGGATTCCACGACGACGACCGCCACCGAAAACTTGCGCAGCAACTCGATAAAGGCAGGCACGAGGAAACTCTCGTGCCGCACCTCGACTGCGTGGCGGAGCGCTTGGCCATCGAGACTTGTGGGCAATAGCGCGAGAAAGGCCGCGAAATCCGCTGGATCGAACTTCTTGGTCGGCGCCATCTGCCAGAGCACCGGGCCGAGCTTCGATTTCAACTCGAGCACGCCGCTTGCGAAGAAGCGCTCGATCGAGGGACCCGCCTCGGCCAGCACGCGGCGGTTGGTCGCGAATTGCGGACCCTTGACCGAGAACACGAAATCATCCGGCGTCTCGGCCGCCCATTTGCGAAAGCTGCCCGGCTTCTGCGTGCGGTAAAACGTGCTGTTGATCTCGATACTGGTGAGTTTGCGGCTCGCGTAGTCGAGTTCGCGCGCCTGCGGCAGTCCCTTGGGGTAGAACTCGCCGCGCCAAGGCTCGAACACCCAGCCGCCGATGCCGACCCGGATCATGCACGTACCTCGCCGCCGTCATTCCGACACGGATGACGGGGGCGTGCAACCCGCAGCCCCGGCCGATCAATGCACGTCCGCAGTTGTGGGCTAACAACGAACGACAGGTCACCTGCGGCTGGCTTCTTCCTCCGTGATCACCGCGTCCATCCACATGCGCGCCAGCTCAATGAGCTGGTCGCGAAGTTCCGGCGTCCGCGCGCGTCCGGCCAAGTGGACGCATTCGCGCGCATAATCCTCGTATGTTTTCCTCTTCGACAGCATTGCTCGTGCCCCGCAAAAGCGCCTCCTCCGAAATGAACCGGCGATTGCCTGCGGTTGTCTGCCCGCTCGCCGACTCAATGACCGTGTGGAAATGGTGGATTGCGGTTGAATCGCTCCGCCCGCGGACCCCCAGCATGGGTCGCGCGCGCGTTTGCGCCAGAAACATCGCGAGCTGGAGGCGAATCGTGATTGCGGGAGACGATAAGGCTTCGCTGACGCTCAGTCCTACCGCTGT
>DASQXF010000192.1:0-3067 GCA_035639895.1 Xanthobacteraceae bacterium | reverse complement strand
CAAGGACAAGCCGCCGGCGCGGAATACGCGTAGGCGGCGGGCGGACCGGCATAGTATCCGCCCGGATAAGCCGCATAGGCGCCATAGACGCCGGGCGCTCCAAATCCAACCCCTACACCCCAGCCGCGCTCACCCCCGCCGACGTACTGCGCGGCAGCAGGCAAGGTCGTCGCCCCGACAAAACCCCCGATCAACGCGACTACTATAACTCCTCTTCGCATACTCATCTCCTTCACGTGCGAGCAAGGCATCGTTCGGACGTGCCGACCGTGCTGCCCTATGGTGATGCACGCCTGAGGTATCTGGCAGGCATCTCATGAGCCCGATAGACCTGCAGGCCGCGGCCAGGAATCACGCTCAAAGTTCCGTTCCGGGCGACAGAGCGTGTCCCGTGGAGCCAAATGCGTTGGAGCGGATGCGGTTCCCCCACAGAGGCGATGCCTCGACCGGCGCGTTCGCGTGCTCGGCGGTATTCCTGCGCGGCACGAGGTTTCTCGGATACGCCCGCGCTCGCTGCATCGAGCAGTTTTCCGGATGGCTGGGAAGCGGCCTATAATGCAAACCGTCGGGCAGCGGACTCATGAGCGGAACTCATCTCTTCTCGCGCGAGGCCTGGAGCGCAACGCCGCGATCTACGAGACCATCCGCGCCATGCCGCTAACGCGCAGCTTGCGCCGGGCTCGCTGAGCGAGGCGCGGCTGCATGGGGGGATGACGTTGCGCGCGATATCGAGTCGGGTCTGGTGATCACCACGCAAAATTGAAGCGGAATGGATCATGATCGCGGACCATCGTAGAGCGCGCCTCATCGAAGCCATGGCCGAAGCGAACATCGACATGCTGCTGGTCTATGGCAATGCTTGGCAGGTCGACTATCTGCGCTACGCCACTGATTTCGGTATCCTCGAAGGACAGGCGCTGGCGCTGGTTCGCAATGATGGGCATATCACCCTCTATCTCGACAGCCCTCTCGAGGTCGACCGTGCCGAATTGGATTGTTCCGGCGTCGACGTGATCTACGCGCCCGATCTCATCGCCGAGGTTGACCATGCACTGGAGCGGCTGCGCACTCATCGGATCGGCACCGCGCCCCAGCGTCTTCTTCCGCGCCGGATCGCTGGTCGAGCCAAAGCTCTCAACCTCAGCGACCAGACCTCTCTCGTCGACCGTCTGCTGATGGGCAAGATGGCATCCGAGATCGCCGCGATCCGCCGCGCGGCCAAGGTTGCTGACGAAGGCTATCGGGTATTCATGAATGCGGCGCGCCCGGGCCGGGCAGACTACGAATTGATCGCCGAAGTAGAGGCGTTCTTCCGCGCCAATGGCGTCGATGATAATTTCCAGATCATCGGAGTGGGCGGTATCGAAGTCCGCGGGATGACCCCGCCCGGCGGCAAGCGGTTGAAGCGTGGCGACTTGGTCACCACCGAGCTGACGCCCTGCGTCGAGGGCTACTACGCCCAGATTTGCCGCACACTGGTGATCGGCGAGCCCACCGCGGAGCAGCGAGCGGCGCACGCGCTCTATCGCGAAGCGATGGAGGCCGGGATCGCCGCGGTGCGGGACGGCGTCGTTGCCGCCGACATCGCTCGCGCCGAGAATGACGTGTTCCGCAAGCATGGCCTGGGCCAATACACCACGAGCGAATACACGCGGGTGCGCGGGCACGGCATGGGATTATTCGCCGACTCCAAGCCGCATCTGCTGGAGAACGTCGTCACGCGGATCGACGTTGGCATGGCGCTGATCGTGCACCCCAACACCTACCATCCGGCGGTGGGCTATCTGGTCATCGGCGACGCGGTGATCGTGACCAAAGACGGCTGCGAGGTCCTGACCGGGGTCCCGCGTGAATTGTTCAGCGTTCCGGGGTGATCGACCGTGCGCCGCGGCTTGATGCAATGGAATCCGCAGGAGTTGCCGGTCGACGTGCTCGACGCCCGGATCGCGCGGCTGCGCGCCGAGATGAAACGCGCGAGGCTGGATGCGTTCATTGTCTATACCAACAACGTGCGCCCGTGCGCCGTGGCGCATCTGACCGGATTCACGCCGTACTGGAATGAAGGGCTGCTGCTGGTGCCGGCGAGCGGCCGCCTGTTGTTTGCCACGGCATTGTCCAACCGCGTGGTCGATTGGATCCGCTCGATCAATCCGGTGAGTGAAGTCACCAGCACGCCGCGTCCGGGAAAATTTCTGGGCGAATGGCTGGCCAAGGATACGGTGAAGCAGGCCGGTGTTCTGGAGTTCGACGCGATGCCGTCGGAATTGGCCTCTGATCTTGCGATTGCCGCTCCGGCCATCCAATGGATCGATGCGAGCTCAACGTTCGCCGCCGTCCGCCGCGGCATCGATGCGGCCGAGCAGCGGATGCTGGAACGCGCCGATGCGATCGCGGTTGCGGCGCTCGATGAGGTGAATGTCACAGCAATTTCGGATGCAGGCGCGTTGGCTGGGCTGGTCGAACAGCAGGCGCGGCTTTCCGGCGCCGAAGAAGCGTACATCGCCGTCTCACCCCACCTTGTTTCGGATCGAAGATTCAACCGTATATCGAAGCCGATAGCGCTCGCCGAGCGTTTCGCGGTTCGCGCATCCGTTGCGTACAAGGGAAGCTGGGTGCGGCGCACGAGAACCTTTGCAAAAGACGGTTCTGTTCGGCGCGCGAATATCTGGCTCGAAGACGTTGTTCGCAAGATCGAGGCTGGGAAATTTTTTGCCGGGCAACTTGCTGCCTGTGCCGATGCTTTGCCCGACGCAAGGCTCGCAAATTGGATGGTCGAAAGCTGCAGCGGAAGCTATCCACTTTCCGTCATTGCATCGTCGCGCACGTCTGAAGGCAAAGCGCCAATCAATGGCGGCTTCTATGTTCTGACTGTTGAACTCCTCCTTGAAGGCGGCCCATGGATCGGCAGCACGCCGCTGATCGTCGGTAAGCCGGCGCTGTAGCGCCGCTACAGCCCGGCCTTTACCGGCAAAAACTGCGTCGTGAACATCTCCTTGTCCTCCGGGATGTCCTTGAGCAATCCCATTTCAATGAACGACTGCTTGAGCACCGCGACGGCGCGAGGGTC
>DASQXF010000191.1:0-3223 GCA_035639895.1 Xanthobacteraceae bacterium | reverse complement strand
CTTCGCCTGGCTGATCAACTACATCAGCACGTTTGCGACGCTCAAACCCGGCGACTTGATCTGGACCGGAACGCCGACCGGCGCCGGGGTGCACCGCAATCCGACGGTGTGGCTCAAGCCCGGCGACGTCGTGGAAGTCGCGTCACCGCAGATCGGCGTGCTGCGCAATACGGTGGTGGACGAGACTTAAGGGGCGGCGACCCCCGGCGCGGCGCACTCGGTGCGCTCCCTCTCCCGCTTGCGGGGGAGGGTTGGGGAGGGGGGAAGGCGCGCGCGAATTCCAATGTGCATGCCCCCTCCCGGCTCGCTTCGCTCGCCGACCTCCCCGCAAGCGGGGGAGGTCGAGCTTGCACCGCGCGCAAACAAAACGGCCGAAGCGCCACGCGCTCCGGCCGCAACCCTGTGTCGAGCCGCTGTCTCAGTTCACCAGCTCGGTGACCTTGCCGTCCTTCGCGCGGCCCTGCGCGTAGTACTGGCCGATGTTGCGCATGAGCGCGGCATCGGACACCGAATAGATGACGGCGTCGGCCTTCCCGGTATTGATGTGGCGCCGCCACAGGAAATTCGGCACTACGAAGATGTCGTTCTGCGTCCACTCTAAGCGCTTGCCGCCGACCTCGGTCGCGCCCGTGCCTTCGATGACGACGTAGAACGTGCCGGCGGTCTCGCGCTTGAGCTCGGTCTCTTCACCCGGACGCAACAGCTGCGCCGAATAGTTCAAGGTCTTGAACACGGGCTCGCCGGTCACCGGATTGACGAAATCGATCTTGATGCCCTCGTACGCATCGCCCTTCTCCTTGCGCAGGCCGTGCAGCGTCTCCAGCACTTCGGCGCCACGGTAATGGAGGAGAGGCGCAGGACTGCGGCCGACGCCGATCTGGTGATCGACGAAAGCCGGCTTGAGGCCGCCGTGGCAGTAGAGCCGGCGCGAGCGGCCGTCGCCCTTGGTCACGGGCTGGACCTTGGCATTGCCTTGCACGCCCGGCATGTCGTGATCGACCCACGCGGCGTCGAGGAACTCCATCAGCGGCCAGTCGAGCATGTCGATCCAGATCACCGGTTCGCTCGAATCGTTGCCGTGGTCGTGCCAGGTGCCGTTCGGTGTGAGGATCAAGTCGCCACGCTCGGCGGTGCAGCGCTCGCCTTCCACGACCGTGTAGCCGCCTTTGTTCGACAAGATGGTGCGGCTGGCATTGGGCGAATGCAGATGCACGGGCGCGACGTCGCCGGGATTGTAGATCGAGATCGCGCAACGGATGGTGTTGGTGACCTGCAGGCGGCCGTTCAATCCGGGATTGAGCAGAAGAATGCTCTGGCGATCCGCAAATTCGATCGGCGAGACCTCGGCCTTGCGCGCAATCTCCGAGATGCGATGCAGATACGGGCTGAACTCGCTCCAGCGCCACATGTAGGGGAGCGTCTTCATTTGGGCGACCGCCACGCGGCCCGAGGCAAGCTGCCCGCTGCCTTCGCCGCTCGTCTCGCTGAACCAGGGACGCTGCGCCGGCGCGTTCGCCTGGGTCCGAATCCAGACATGATGCTTGGCGGCGTCGGTGTTGATGGCCTCCATCATCTCGCGCGCCTTGTTGGAGAGCGGAGCGTGCGGTTGCTTGGTGGCTGCGGCGGCGGTCATGACGTTTTCTCCTTGAAGACTTTGGCTCGATGTCCGGGGGCGGCCTGCGCGCGATAAAGCCTAACGCTTTGAAATGACTGGCTCGGCAGCGCCTGACCCGGCTCGATCTTGGCCTGAAGGTATAGCTTCTCTGGGCAACTTTTCAATCGACGGGGCGGCATGCCGGGGCTGCAGCGCCCTCATTTGGCGGCCAGAAAATCGGCAATAGCGCGGGTGAAAGGTTCGGGCTGATCGAGGTTGGATATGTGCCCAGCGCCGGCAAGCTCGACGTAACGCGAGCCGGGCAGCGCCTCGTGGAGCTTGCGCATGGGCGGCGCGGCGGCATCCTTCTCGCCGACCAGAAACAGGACCGGATGCTTCACCGTTGCGACCGCCGCGGCATAGTTGTGGTCGGCGAGCGCCGCCGCGCATCCGATGAAACCATTCGCCGGAGTGGTGCGGATCATCTGCCGCACGTTGTCGAGGTGCGGCGGATTGGCCTTCAAGACTTCGGGCGGAAACCAGCGCGTCATCGTAGGCTCGACCAGGGCCTCCATGCCCTGCTTTTGCGCAATCACGATGCGCTCTTCCCATTGCTGGCTGCTGGTCGGGGTCGATTGGCATGGCGAATCGCAGACGATCACCCGGTCCAGCCGATCCGGATGTTGCTGCGCCAGGCCGAGCGCAGTGGCGCCGCCCATGGACAGGCCGGCGAAGTGCGCTCTTCTTATTCCGAGCGCATCCATCAGCGTGAGTACGTCGACGATCAGCAGGTCGAAGGCGTAGCGGCCGGCGGGCGCGTCAGTCTCGCCGTGCCCGCGCTGGTCGTAGCGCAGCACGCGGAACGCACGTCCGAGCTCGCGCGCCTGCTCCTCCCACATCGTCAGATTCGTCGCGAGCGAATTGCTCAAGACGAGCCAGGGCGCGCCATCGGGCCCATCCACCTGGCAATTGATGGCGATGCCATTCGCCCTGATCCTCATGACGGTCCCTTCCTTCAGCCGGTGCGTTGCCGCGCCGCGGATTGAGCTTGAGTACCCAAGAAGTCCTGCAGCAGCGCGAGCAGCGCCGCAGGCGCCTGCGCCGGCATCATGTGCACGGCGTCGATCAGTTCGAAGCGCGCGCCCGCAATCGTTCGCGCGAACGCTTCGCTGGCGGCCGGCGGACGGACCTGGTCGAAGCGGCCGGCCACCACCATGGTCGGGTGCCCGATGTCCTTGGCGAGGTGCGTCACATTGGGCCGGGCAATGGCGCGGTTCATTGCGGCAAAGCAGACGGGGTCATGGGCCAGATAGCGCGCGCGGTAGGCGGCGTAGGCGTCGCGCTCGCCAATCTCGGCCGGCCAGGACTTGTCGAGCGTCACCGCAAGCGCCTTGCGCAGGCCTTCACGTTCGGCCAAAGCCGCGCGCTCTTCCAGAGCGGCCACGCGGCTCGGGTCAGCCCCGGTGAACGGATTGCAGAACACGAAGCTGGCGATGCGTTCGGGGTGCCGCGTCATGCAGATCAGTGCTTGCATGGTGGCGGCGGCGACGGTGACGAAATGGTAGGGCGGAGCAAGCCCGCTTCCCTGCAGCATGGCGTCGAGATCGTCCACCAGCAGCTCGGTGGTGA
>DASQXF010000190.1:0-3562 GCA_035639895.1 Xanthobacteraceae bacterium | reverse complement strand
GGCCGGCCCAGTGCGTAGCTGCTTGGCGTCGAGGAAATGCTCGATGCCAGCGGATGTTTGAAAGCCGCGCGCACCGACAAAGGCGCCAAACCAGGAGTAAAGGCTGTAGGTGCTGTAACCGCACTTGCGCAGGGCATGTGGCAGGCCGCGCGTGACGCGCCCGGCGGCCAAGCGCGTGACCGACTCGGCGAAACGGCCGTACGAGCGCGCCGAGAGGCCGCTGAGAACGTTGTACTCGGTGTACCAGCTCGGGCCGCCGGCGCCCTCCACCACGAAGCCGCGAGTCTTGCCGTCGGAGGAGCGAAACCGCTCCCGATAATTGGGCGGAACCTTGACTCCCGGCATCATGGTGGCGTCGAAGCTCGACTCGTCGAACACCATGACGATGTGCGGCAGCTTGCGCGATGCCTCGCAGGCTGCGCCGGTGCCGAGGCTCACGTGGCCCGCGACCGCCGCATCCGCCTCCAACACACCCCCGTTGGCGAGGTCGACGGCCGCGACGGCCGCCGAGCGCGCGAATTTCGACACGTATTGATGCCGAAGGAACTCATCCTCGCGGTCGGTCGGCACCCCCAAGGACAGCGCGACGAGCGCGGCAAGGCACAGCAAACCGCTCAGCAAGGCATGGCTGCGGCGCACGCGGAACGGCTCGCTGCGCCACAGAAAGACCCATACAGGAATCGTCAGCGCGACGGCGAGCGTCAGGTTCAGGACCAGGCCGGGATTGACCTTGATGAAGAACAGAAACGTGGCGAAATCGATGAGCATCACGTCGACGAACGTCGCCGTCATCATGAGAACGCTGTGCTTGAATTGCGACAGCACCACCAGGATGACGACAATGGCGAGCGAGAGGGCCGCCGAAATCAGGGGGCGCCGCAGCAGGACAAGCCAGGAAAAGTTGAGGAGGCCCCAGGTGAGAACGAACGCGGCGCGGGCCGCGGGCTCCGCCTCCGACCAAAACAATATGCCGAAGGCCACGAGATGAATGGCTGTCAGGACCGCAAGACCGATGGCACGATCGGCGGCGAGGAGGCGATTTTTCAGGCGGGCGACGGCGGGCGGCATGACTCGCGACGAACGCCGCGCTCCCTGTCACGGCGGCACTTGTCATATTTCTGTAACAGGACCGTCCTGGCAACAGCCAAGTCGCCGATGCGTTCCCTCTCCGCGGGAGCCGTGCGGAGAGGATCGTGCACCGAACCGCACGGGGCCGTTGGGTACAAGCCAATGGCCGTGCTTTAGTTTTGGGAATTACTTTGCCGCCGCGGCCTTGGCGACGAAGCGGCCATCGAAGGTCTTCGCAAGGTCGATCTTGGCGTTCTTGAGTTCGTCGTCGAAGGCGAGGAGCATGTCGGCGGCCGATTTCATGCCGGCAGGCGGAATGACGCCGGTGCGGGAATAGGCCGGCTTGTTGGCCTTGACTGCGGCCACGTAGAGCGCCTTGTCGCCGAGAAAATATTCTTCCGGGACGGTGGCGGCGATCTCCTCGGGGGTCGCCTTGTCCAGCCACTGCAGCGTCTTATAGAAGGCGTTGACCAGCGCCTGCACGGTTGCCGGATTTTTGTCGATGAAATCCTGCTTGACGTAGAGCACCGCGGCCGGGTTCGAGCCGCCGAAAATCGCGCGCGTCCCCTCCTCCGATCGGCTGTCCGCGACGACCTTGATGTCACCGTCCTGTTCGAGCTTGGTGATCATGGGATCGAGATTGGAGAGGGCGTCGATCTCGCCTTTCTTTATCGCCGCGACGGCGGAAGGACCGATGCCGACCCCGATATAGGAAGCGTCGGTCGGCTTGAGGCCGGCCTTCGACATCAGGTACATCACGAAGAAGTTGGTGGACGAGCCCGGCGCGCTCACGCCGATCTTCATGTCCTTGAGGTCGGCCGCGGATTTGTAGCTCTTCTCCTTGCGCACCCCGACGACGATCCCGGGAAAGCGCCCGAGCTCGATCACGGCCTTGATGTCCTGACCCTTGGCCTGCATGCGGATGGTGTGCTCGTAGGCGCCGGTGACGACGTCGACGGAGCCGCCGACCAATGCTTGCAGCGACTGCGCGCCGCCGCGGAAATCATTGATGGTGACCTCGAGGCCCTGCTCCTTGAAATAGCCGAGGCGCTCGCAGATGGTCAGCGGCAGATAATAGAGCGCGGTCTTGCCGCCGACGGCGAGGGTGAGCTGCTTCTTCTCGACGGCTTGGCCGTGCGCGGTCCCCGAGAGCGAAAGCGCCAGCGCGAGCGTGGCGATTACGGCTTTGCCCATATGTTCTTCCTCCGGCAACTGAAGCGAGCGCCCTTATCGGCGTCTTATAGGTCCATGGAAAGGCGGCGGGAAGCCGCCCGGGCGCGACTTATGTGCGCGTTTCGGCCGCGACCGGCCGCCAGACCAGAAGCCGCCGTTCGACCAGCGTGACCACGAAATCGATGCCTATGACGAAGGCGGCAAGCACCAGCATGCCCGCGAACACGCCGGCCACATCGAACACGCCTTCTGCCTGCTGGATGATGTAGCCGAGCCCGGCGGCCGAGCCGAGATATTCGCCGACGACGGCGCCGACCACCGCGAACCCAACCGAGGTATGAAGTGAGGAGAACATCCAGGACAGCGCCGAGGGCCAATAGACGTGGCGCATGAGCGCCCGCTCGCTCATGCCCAGCATGCGGGCATTGGCCAGCACCGTCGGGCTCACTTCCTTGACGCCCTGATACACATTGAAGAACACAATGAAAAAGACCAGCGTGACGCCCAGCGCGACCTTGGACCAGATGCCGAGGCCGAGCCAGAGCGCGAAGATCGGCGCCAGCACCACGCGCGGCAAGGCGTTGATCATCTTGACGTAAGGATCGAACACCGCCGCGACCAGCGGCTGCTGCGCGAACCAAAAGCCGATCAGGATTCCCCCCAGCGATCCGATGACGAAGGCGAGGAGGGCTTCGATCAACGTGATCCACAGATGTTTCCAGATCGTGCCCTCAACGAACCATTTGACGATACGCGCCGCCACGTCATAGGGGGTCGAGAAGAAGAAGGGCGGGAGGATCTTGATCCCGCCGATCGGCACCGTGGTGAAAAGCTGCCAGAGCAGCACCGCGGCGACGGCGACGAGAAACTGCAGCATGAGGAGTTTGGCGCGAGACACGGATACAACCTCCGCTGATCATCCGCGCAAGCGGATGATCCAGTAATCACCATTGTCGGAATGCAGCAAGATGTTTGCTCGTCGCATTGTGCGTGATGAGCGGACCCTCTTCATTCGCGCTTGATGCATGGTCACGCCGCGTACTCGGTCGGACCCCTCCCCCGCAAGCGGGGGAGGGAGCAGATCGAGTTCGCCGCTCGCGCGGATTCCTTCACTGAATACGCGCCTAGATGCTCCGCGTGTACGGCGAATGCCGCGCAAGAGAAACGAATCGCCACAACATCACCCGCCGCCGGTTTGCGCATAGCCTTTGAGCACCTCGGCCTTCAGCGTGGCCCAGATCTCGCGGTGCAGATCCTGAAACGCGGGCTCGATCTTGACCTCGGCGATGTCGCGCGGGCGCGGCAACGCGACCTTCCAGTC
>DASQXF010000189.1:0-2771 GCA_035639895.1 Xanthobacteraceae bacterium | reverse complement strand
GCGTCGGTCGCGCAGAAAACAACCGCCTCTCAAGTGCTTAAGGGTTACTACCGGATCCGAGCTTGGCCTCCAGCGCGGCAATGCGCGCCTTCAAGGCCTCGTTCTCCTCGCGTGCGATGCGGGCCATTTCCTTGACTGCTTCGAATTCCTCGCGCTTGACGATATCGAGGTCGCGCAAAATGCGGTCCGCTTGATTGCGCACCATGGTATCGAACTCGCGCCGCACGCCCGAGGCGACTCCGGCCGCGTCATTCATTAGCCGCGCCATCTCGTCAAAGAAACGGTTAGTGGTCTGGGTCATCGCTGGCCTCGGGTTCGGCTTGAAAATGCCTGGCACAAGAATGGTGACGGTTTGCTCCGCCCGCAAGGGCGGCCGGAACGCGCCCCCTTTTATCAGATCACTGGGGCCGATCTCGGGAATAATATTCTTTGAGACACTGCCGCAGACTGAGGGCCCACCGGCAACGGCGGCTTGACTTCGTCGGTTTGCTGCCCGCATCACCCCAGGTGACGCGAGTCGCCGATGTCGGTTTACGTCCTCCCCTTTCCCGCCTTCGATCCCGTGCTCATCAGCTTCGGGCCGGTGGCCATCCGCTGGTATGCGCTCGCTTACATCGTCGGGATTCTATTAGGGTGGCTCTATGCCCGCGCAATCATCCGCCGCGATGAGCTCTGGGGCTCGCCGGTACCTATGACCGTCACCGATTACGACGACTTCGTGTTGTGGGTGACGCTCGGTATCATCCTGGGCGGGCGGCTCGGTTACGTGCTGTTTTACAATCCGATTTACTTCGCCGCACACCCGCTCGAGGCGTTTCAGCTCTGGAAGGGCGGCATGTCGTTTCACGGCGGCTTTCTCGGCTGCGTGCTCGCCGTCATCTTGTTCGCGCGTCATCGCGGGCTATCCATCCTTTCTCTCGGCGACATCACTTGCGCGGCGGGAACGATCGGGATTTGTCTCGGCCGCATTGCCAATTTCGTCAACGGCGAGCTTTGGGGCCGACCAACCGACCTGCCTTGGGCGATGGTGTTCCCGAACGCCGGGCCGCTCCCGCGCCACCCGAGCCAACTCTATGAGGCGGTCCTCGAAGGGCTGCTGCTGTTCGTGCTGCTGACCGCCTTCATCCGCGCCGGCGCCCTCAAGCGGCCGGGCTTCATCCTGGGCGCCTTTAGCTTCGGCTACGCCGTCGCACGCTCGATTTCCGAGCACTTTCGCGAGCCGGATCCTCAGCTCGGCTTCCTGTGGGGCGGGTTGACGATGGGCACGCTGCTGTCGCTACCGTTGATGCTCGCGGGCATCGCGCTTATGGCGGCAGCCCTGCGCAAGGAGGCGGCACGGCGGACATGACCGAGATGGCCTCGCTCGAGGCGGACATTCGACGGCGCATCAGAGTCGGCGGCCCGATGGCGGTGGCGCAATACATGGAGCTTTGCCTCACCGATCCCGAACGCGGTTACTACGCGCGGCGCGACCCGTTCGGCGCCGGCGGCGACTTCATCACCTCGCCCGAGATCAGCCAGATGTTTGGCGAACTGATCGGCCTGTGGGCAGCCGCGACCTGGCGCGCGATGGGCTCGCCCGGGGCGTTCAATCTCGTCGAGCTCGGCCCCGGCCGCGGCACCATGATGGTCGACGTGCTGCGCGCAGCCAAGGTGATGCCGGATTTCCGCGCCGCCGCGGACGTTCATCTGGTCGAAGTCAGCCCGGCACTGGAGCGCCTGCAGCGCCAGGCGCTGGAGGGGGGCGACGTGCCGGTCGCATGGCATCGCTCGATCGAGGACGTGCCGGAACGGACGCTGATCGTGCTCGCCAATGAGTTCTTCGACGCGCTGCCTATCCATCAGGCCGTCATGTGCGCCGACGGTTGGCACGAGCGGGTGATCAAGATCGGCGACGACGACAAGTTACATTTCAGTATCGATCGCGATCCGATCCCGCTGTTCGACAAGCTTCTGCCGAGCAGATTGCGCGCCGCCAAGATCGGCGAGATTTTCGAGTGGCGCGCCGACACCATCGCGCTCGAGATCGCGCGACGCGTCGTACGCTGGGGCGGCGCCGCGCTGATCATCGATTACGGCCATAGCGAGAGCGCCATCGGGGATACTTTGCAAGCCGTCGGCAGCCACGAGTTCGCCGAGCCCCTGCTCGCCGCGGGTCTGGTTGATCTCACCGCGCACGTGGACTTCGAGGCACTGGCGCACGCCGCCGAGGGCATGGGCGCGCGGGTACACGGGCCGGTGCCGCAAGGCGAGTTCTTGCGCCGGCTCGGTATCGAGCGGCGAGCGGCGTCGCTGAAAGCCGCCGCGCCGCTCGATTATGCCAGCACCATCGACGCGGCATTGGTGCGTCTCACCAGCGAGGATCGCACCGGCATGGGTCGCCTGTTCAAGGCCGTTGCGGTGACCAACCCGAAACTCGAGCGCCTGCCCGGTTTCGACGCGTGAACGAGAACCGAGCGCGAAGGATGCCAGCAAGAGATTCGCACAACCCGCAAGGCGGCCATCAGACAAGCATGCTGCAGGCTGCTTCGCTCGCTGCGCTCGAGCGCGTCCGCCACGCCTTCTTCACCCGTGAGGGCGGCGTGTCCGATGGGCTCTATGCGAGCCTCAACGGCGGGCCCGGTTCCGATGACGTGCCGGCAAAGGTGGCCGAAAATCGCTCGCGCATGGCGACGGCGCTCGGGGTGCCGCCGGACCGCCTGCTCACTGCTTATCAGGTGCATTCGCCCGATGTAGTGACGATCGAGCGGCCGTGGCGGTCACAGGAGCGG
>DASQXF010000188.1:0-3287 GCA_035639895.1 Xanthobacteraceae bacterium | reverse complement strand
CGCGTTTGCGCGCGTCTTTGACGCGCTATGCGCGGCAATGACAATCTTCGTTCGTCGGGGATATGGAGAGAGCGATGGATACGCGCGACCTGCATGACAAGGGATTGAAGCTTCGGCGCGAGATCTTCGGCCGCGAGGCGGTCGAGCAGCGCATGAACGCCTTCGGCGCATTCGGCGAGCCGCTGCAGAACATGATCAATACGTATGGCTATGGGGACGTGTGGAGCCGTCCGACGCTGCCGCTGAAAACGAAATCGCTGGCCGCTATCGCGATGACGGCTGCGATCGGACGCGCCGCCGAGCTTCGCGTCCACGTCAACGGCGCGCTCACCAACGGCTGCACGGCGGACGAGATTCGCGAAGTCCTGCTGTTGGTGGCGCTCTATTGCGGGATTCCAGCGGCGAACGAGGGGCATCGCATCGCGCACGACGTGCTGCGCGAACGTGGGGTGACGTGAGGTGTTTATGCGCCTGCGAAACGCATGGTCGCAATTTACAGCGAAGCTCGTTCGACGCCGTGTGCGGCCAACAGTTCGGCAATTCGCTTGCGTGCGTAAAAGATGCGGGTTTTCACCGTGTTCCGCGGCACACCAATAATACGGGCGACTTCGTCGATCGATTGCTCATGATAATAGATAAGATCGACGACCTGACGATGAGCACTCGATAACTGCCTGAGACAGGCTTGCAATAACGCGCCGCGTTCGGCCGTTCGCAGGACGAGCTCCGGGTCATCGGCCGGGTCCTCGATCGATTCGGCGACGCCGTCATCGAGCACGTCAAAGGAACGCCGCTTGAGCGCCGACAACGCCTTAAGGCGCGCGATGCCCAAGAGCCATGTCTTCACCTGCGAGCGCGCCTCAAAGCGGCCGGCGTTACGCCACACGTCGAGGAAAACGTCGCTCAGCAAATCCTCGGCCGTGGCATCGTTGCCGACAATTCTCAGGAGAAAACGGAATACGCACAAATTGTGTCGGATGAAAAGAAGCCGCATGGCGTCCCTGTCGCCATTGGCGATGCGTCCGACCAAGACTTCATCGGATATGGCGTTGGCGGACGATGGCCGGCTCAATGCGGTGCCGGAAATTGCGTGACCATATTCCATGGCTGCACCCAATCTCACCTGATGAATTTGCGTTGCCGCCCAGTTCACCTTTACCGAAATGGTTCCACATTGCGCCGTGCCACGCTGTGACGGGCGTCACCTTTTCGCGCATTCCGAGGCAGCGGATTTGAAGCGTCGTGGGCCGGGATGGGGGCAGTAAACCGCTTCGCTGCACGAGGCGGTGGCGGCGCCGCTCGGCGCGGCAATTGCTACTGCTGCGGAATGCCGGCCACCTCGCGCACTGCGTTCCAGCGCGCGAACTCGCGCGCCATGTGCTCGCCGAAGGCCTCCGGGGTCGAGCCGCGCACGACCACGCCGGCCGTGGTCAGGCGTTTTTGCACGGCGTCTTCCGCGAGGCTTTCGTTGATGACTTTGTTGAGCTTGGCGATGATCTCCCGCGGCACGCCGCGCGGCGCGAACACCCCGTACCAGGTCGTCACGTCGTAGCCGGGAAGCACGCCCGATTCGATCGCCGCCGGCACGTCCGGCACCGCCGGAAAGCGGTCCTTGCCGGTAACCGCGAGGGCCTTGAGTTGGCCCGACTGAACTTGTCCCAGCACCGCGGAAACCGTATCGAACAGCACGTCGACCTGCTTGCCGAGGACCGCGGAGATCGCCTCGGGCGAGGTACGGAACGGCACGTGCAGGATGTTGATGTCGGCGGTCTGCCGGAACAATTCGCCGGTGAAATGCTGCGTGGCGCCGAAGCCGGGACTGGCGAAGGAGAGCTTGCCGGGATTGGCCTTGGCGGCGGCGACCAATTGCTTGACGTCATCGGCGGGAAAGTCGGGACGCGTGACGATGATCAAGCCGGCGGTTGCGACCTGCGACACCGGATCGAACGCGGTGAGCGTGTCGTAGCGCAGCGACTTATTCATGACCGCGGCGATGATTTGGCCCGCGGTCATGATGCCGAGCGTGTAGCCGTCCTTGTCCGCGCGCGCGACGGCCTCATTGCCCAGCGTGCCGGCTGCACCGGGCCGGTTTTCGATCACCACCGGCTGGCCGAGCTTCTCCTGCAGCGACTGCCCGACGATGCGGCCGATGATGTCGGAGCCGCCGCCGGGTCCGAACGGAACGATCATGCGCACTGGCCGCTGCGGCCAATCCTGCGCCGCTGTATCGCCGATAGGCAGGAGCAATGCGATGGAAACGGCCAACAGGCTGCGACGCGTGAGCATGAATATTCCTCTTTCGGGGCAACGCGTCCCCCGGGGTCGCGGCCATCATTCGCATGGCCGCATTCTCATTTCCGCGCATAGCGCGTCAAGACGCGCGTGAACGTGCTTATGCTGGGAATCGAGTCCCCTACTTGCACCCGCATGGATATTTGGTGAGAACAGTCTTGCGTTGTGGTGAAGGAGCATGCGGTGAAGAAGGCTTTTCTCGAGGATCTCGCGCCCGGACAGGTGTTCACGTCAGAGGCGCGCACCGTCGTCGATGCGAGTTCGATCAAAAGATTTGCCGGCGAATTCGACCCGCAGCCATTCCACTTGGACGAGGCGACCGCGCGCCCGACATTTTTCAAGAAGCTCGTCGCCAGCGGTTGGCACACGACGGCAGTGACCATGCAGCTCCTCGTCAAGACTCTGCCGCTGTCGCACGGCATCATCGGCAGCGGTGTCGACGAATTGCGCTGGCCGCGTCCGGTCAAGCCGGGAGACACGCTTCGCGTCCACTGCGAAGTCATTGATGTGACGCCTTCCAAACTGGAGCCCTCGCGCGGTACGGTGCGGATGCGTATGACGACGCTCAATCAGCACGACCAGCCAGTGCAGACGATGATCGGCAACCTGCTGGTATTCCGCCGCCCCGCGACTGCAGCTTGAGGCGAGGACGCAGCTGCATTCGTGGCCCTTGCCGGGCTCATCCGGCAATCCAACCTGTCCGCGAAAAGCCTTTACGAAGATGATGGACCAGCCGAAATCGGATTTATCCGATTTCGGGCATTTAGGCGCGCAAGTCGGATAAGTCCGACTTGCGTGGTCAAGCCCGCGGGTGACAGTGCGGGGATGCGGCGCATCCAATGCACTTGCTCGCCGGGCGGCGCTGGGCGACCATAGCCCACACACTCACCGGAACGCCGCAGCATGGCGCTCCGGCTCCGCCCAGAGGAATGCCATGATCAACAAAACATCGCTCTCCGCCATCGCACTCGCGGCTATGCTGGCAGCCCTACCGT
>DASQXF010000187.1:0-4285 GCA_035639895.1 Xanthobacteraceae bacterium | reverse complement strand
GCAAGGCGCTCGCAGCTGGAGCTTCGTCGCGCGCTGTTGCATGGCTTAACCGAAACGCTTGCGCGCGAGTTCTGCGCCCCTACCAAGCGCCGCTAACTTGCCAAAAGCGATATCCCACCGCATTGGCGCCATGCCGCAATTCGTACCGGCGATGATGGCGTCCTTGGGCAGGTATCTTGCCGCCTCGCCGATCACGGCGGCGACCTCATCCGGAGTTTCGACGTCATCGCTCGCCACGTCGATCACGCCGACCTGCACGTCCTTTCCATCGAGCAGCTTCAACAACTCGACCGGAACCCGGGAATTGCGGCATTCGACCGACACTTGGCCGATTCGGCTCTTGGCGAGCGCCGGAAAAATCTGCTCGTACTGTCGCCATTCGCAGCCGAGCGTTGCCTTCCAGTCGATATTAGCCTTGATGCCGTAGCCGTAGCAGATGTGCACAGCGGTGGTGCAGGAGAGCCCCGCGATGGCGCGATGCAGCGCATCGATGCCCCACTCCTGGACGTCTCGCAGATAGACGTTGAACGCGGGCTCGTCGAGCTGAATGACATCGACGCCATCGGCTTCGAGCGCGCGCGCCTCGGCATTGAGCAGATCGGCGAACGCCATCGCCATTTTTACCCTGTCGCCGTAATGGGCATCGGCGACCGTATCAACGATGGTCATCGGGCCCGGCAGCGTGAACTTGAGTTTGCGCTTGGTATGGGCGCGCGCAAGCTGTGCCTCGCGTGCATGCACACGGGACTTGAGGCGCAGGGATTCCGTGACGGTTGGCACCATCGCCTTGTACCGGTCGGCGCGGATGCCGATTTCGACCTTGCGTGCGAAATCGATGCCGTCGACCAACTCGAGAAAGCCGTGCACGAAGTGCTGACGCGACTGCTCGCCGTCGGTGACGATGTCGATGCCGCAGTCCTCCTGCAGCTTGAGCGCGAGCAGGGTCGCGTCGCGCTTGGCATCCTCGAGTGCTGCGCCGGCGGCTCGCCACGGTGGCCATAATCTGTTCGGCTCGGCGAGCCAAGCCGGCTTGGGCAAGCTTCCGGCGATCGTGGTCGTAAATAGCGGCATGCTGAATGTGATCTTAGCCTCCGGCGGGCGTCCAGCCATAGAGCCAATCGTAGCGCGCAAGCAGCCGCTCGCCGCCGATGGCGCTGAGCGCGAGGGTGCGCAGAAACGCGCCCGGTCCGCCCAGCTGGTAGACGAGCCCGTTGCGGCGGGCCGCGCGTTGGGCGCGCGCAGCGCGCGCCCGCCGCTGCCGCTCGTAGCGGCGCATGGCAGCGACGGGGTCGCTGCGCGTGTCCGCCAGCCGTTGCGCCAGCACCGCTGCGTCCTCGATCGCCATGGCGGCACCCTGGCCGAGATAGGGCAGCATGGGATGGGCGGCATCCCCCAGCAGGGTGACGGCACCTTTGCCCCAACGGGCAAGTGGCGCGCGGTCGTAGAGCGCCCACTTCTGCCAGTGTTGCGGGGCGGCAACGACCGCACGTGGCGGCGCCGACCACATCGGCGCGGCATAGCGGGCCAGAATGTCTGCGCGCTCGCCAGGGGCACTCCAGCCCGGCTGGCGCCAGTCGTCGCGGATGATGGCAACGACATTGAGGAGGTCGCCGCCCCGGATGGGATAGTGGACGAGATGAGCCCTGGTGCCGAACCACAGATTGACTGCAGGCGCGCGCAACTCGGGCTCCAGCGCGGCCGCCGGAGCGAGCGCACGCCAGGCGGTCCGGCGGGCAAAGCGCGGCTGGCGACGATGACCGAGCCGACGGCGCAGGCTCGACCACAGCCCGTCGGCCGCAATCAGCGCAGCACCGCGATCCTCGAAACGATGCTCCGGCGCGCGCGCGGCGATGATAACGCCGTCGTCCTGCGTCGCGAAATCCTCGACCCGCGTCCCGAGATGAAGAACAATGTCGGGATGGGCGCGTACCGCCTCGATCAGCACGGCTTGCAAGTCGCCGCGATGGATGACCCAGTAGGGCGCGCCATAGCGTTTCTCCGCGACCGCGCCGAGTGGGGCTCGCGCAAGCATGCGCGCCGTGCGCGCGTTCATGACCCGCAGCTCCTCGGGAGCGACGACGTGTCGGCGCAATTGCTCGCCGAGACCAAGCGCAATCAAGATGCGTGACGCGTTAGGCGAAAGCTGAATTCCGGCACCCACCTCTTCCAGTCGCTGCGCCTGTTCGAACACGGTAACCGCGAATCCACGCTGCGCGATCGCCAAGGCGGCCGTCAGCCCTCCGATCCCCGCGCCGGCGATGATGACGGTGCGCGAAGACGCCAAGGCTCATCTCCCGTCTATTGCTAGGCGGTTGCGCTGTCCGACAATGCGCATTCCGCCGGGCGTGCCGCGTGGGGCGCCAGCGTGGGATCATAGCGGAATAGCGTGGAGCAATACGGACAGATGATTTCGTTCGCATCGCCCATATCGAGGAACACATGCGGATGATCGAATGGCGCCAATTCGCCCTCACACATGAACTCCCGCGCGCCGATCTCGATCACCCCGACGCCCGGCGTGTTGTGGAAGTGAGGAACGATTCGCTCGGCCATGTGGTTTCGCCCGCATTGCCCTGCCCGCTGCCGTCCCGCGTGAGCCCGGGCTGTGTCCGCGGACGCGGCACCATAGCCATCCGAAGTATCGATGGCTACCCAAATTGCCTCAAGTCCCCGGACGAAATGCCTCGACACGGCAGCGATGAGCATTTTTCAGCTGGCATCTTGCCGGCGTCGTTGCACTTGAACAAGTTAGGGGCGGGGTTAAAGGAAGAGAAAGCGGGAAGGTCGAGGAGAAGCAGCCAGTGGCTCCGGTGCGCATCGCAGTGCTGCTCGCATTCGCCCTTGTCTCGGCGCTCTCCGCGCTTGCCATCGCGCCGCGCGCCTTCGAGGCCCAGGAGCTGCTCGCTGCCCAGGACGACCCGGCGGCGCTCGCGGATTACGCGGTCGCGCGCTCGTTCGATTCCACAATTGCCGCGCGCGAGATCGATGCGGCGCTTGCCGCCGACGATGCCAATCTTGCCCTGAGTTTCCTTGACCTCGCCCGCGAGCACAATGTTCCGGTCGATCCTACGCTTGTCGAAAAGGTCGAACGTGCCAATGCCAGGCTCGCCGTCGCGGCGCGCTCATTCGGAAGCTTCGCTCGCGGTCTCGTCACCGGCGAAGCGGATGATGTCTCCGGTTTCGCCGGCACGGCGCTCGGAGACCTCTTCGTCTTCGGGGACGTCCGCGACGCGGTGCGGGAGGGCGCGCGCCTTGCCGCCGGCGATGACGCCGATGAGGTCGTGCTCGCCTTGGCTGGCGCCGGATTGGCAGTGACGGCGGGCACCTACGCGATGCTCGGCGCCGCAGCTCCCGCGCGCGTGGGGCTGACGCTGGTCAAGGCGGCACGAAAGACCGGCCGTCTCGGCGGGGCAATGGCGGTGTGGATCAACCGCTCCCTGCGCGAGATGGTTGACTGGACCATGCTCAAGGGCGCCGTCAACGCCAGAAGCCTCGCACAGCCTGCGGCCGCGGCGCGAACCGTGCGCGAGGCGGTCAGGGCGGAAAAGGCACAACCGCTTCTGAGACTGGCGGCCGACGTGGGACGTGTGCAGACAAGTGCGGGAACGCGAGCGGCGCTTGATGGATTGAAGCTGGCCGAGGGGCCGCGCGACATGTCGAAGGTTGCGCGGCTCGCTGCAGCCAAGGGGGGCAAGACCCGCGCGATCCTCAAGCTCGCCGGCAGAGGCGCGATTGTCCTCGCCGTCGGCGCGTTCGATCTCGCGATGTGGCTGTTCTGGGCGCTCGTGACAGTCCTGGGTTTCGTGACCTCGCTCAAGCGCATGACCGAGGCAATCGCCGAGCGATCTTGCATGCGCCGCAGACTTCGCCGCGCGCGCCGCGCTCACGCTCAGCCCATCTCGCAGCACCGCGTCCTCGCGCATTAAAACCATCCCCTGGTGCATTGCCGAGGAGAAGGCGAGCCCATTGCGAATATGCAAAGTTTTCAGCACGACGGCGTGGAAATCGCCTTTCTCGACGAAGGGGAAGGCGAGCCGATCGTTCTCGTGCACGGTTTTGCTTCGACTGCGCACGTGAATTGGGTCTATCCCGGCTGGGTTCCGAGACTGACGAAGGCCGGCCGACGCGTCATCGCGCTCGACAATCGGGGTCATGGCAGCTCGAGCAAACTCTATGATCCGGCGGCCTACCATAGTGTGCAGATGGCCGAGGATGTGGGCGCGCTGCTCGATCATCTCGATCTCCCAGGCGTCGACATGATGGGCTACTCCATGGGCGCGCGTAT
>DASQXF010000186.1:0-4093 GCA_035639895.1 Xanthobacteraceae bacterium | reverse complement strand
CGCGCTGATCGGCGCCGCCGCCGCGTGGCCGCTGGCGGCGCGAGGGCAGCAGCGGAGAAAGCCGGCGCGTATCGGATATCTGTCGGCAAGTTCCCCGCCCGACAACAATTTTGCGAGTTTCCTCGCGGGCATGCGCGCGCTCGGCTATGCCGAGGACCGCGACTTCGTCGTCGAGGTCCGTTATGCCCGGCGCGATTACAGCAGGTTCCCGGCCCTGGTCGAGGAACTGGTGCGCGCGCGAGTCGATCTTATCCTGGCTGCCGGCCCTGCTTCCCGCGCTGCGCCGCTCGCGGCGCCGCTTCCGGTGGTGTTCGGCTTCAGCGGCGATCCGGTCGACGCCGGCATCGTCGCAAGCTTCGCCCGCCCCGGCGGCAACGCCACGGGCGTTTCATTTCTTGCTCTCGACCTTTCCGTCAAGCGGGTCGACCTGCTCAAGGAAGCCAAGCCGAGCATCGCTCGCGTCGCGGTGCTATCCAATCCCGATCACGCCGGCGATGCATCCGAACTCAAGGCAACGCGTGAGACAGCGGACAAGCTGGGGCTCGTCACTGAGCATTTCGAGGTCCGCACCGACGACGCGTTCGACCCGGTGTTTGCTGCGATCGCGCAGAGCAAGTGCGACGGGTTGCTTGCGTTCCCCGACGCGCTGACGAACTTCAATCGCCAGAAAATCGTCACCTTCGCCCTGCATCGCCGCCTCCCGTCGATCTTCGGTTGGAAGATGTACGCGGAAGCCGGCGGGCTGCTGAGCTATGGGCCGGTGCAGCACGACGCTTTTGTGCGCCTTGCGGTTTACGTGGACAAGATTCTCAAGGGCGCGAAACCCGCCGAGCTGCCGGTCGAGCAGCCGATCAAGTTGGAGATGATCGTCAACCTCAAGACCGCGAAGGCGCTCGGCCTGGAGATACCGCACGGCCTGATCTTGCGCGCCGACGAGTTGATCGAATGAGGCGCCGCGACCTTATTTCGCTGCTGGGTGCCGCAGCCGTCTGGCCGCTCGGGGCGTCTGCACAGGAGCGCATGCGGCGCATCGCCATGCTGGTGGGGGCTACTGAAACTGATCCTGAAGCGCCATTGAGTTCAGAAGCGTTCCGTCAAACGCTCAACCAGTTGGGCTGGAAGGAAGGAGTCAATGTGCGCATCGATACCCGTTGGGGCGATGGCGATCCCGATCGCATCCGCGCCTATGCCAAGGAACTGATCGGCACCGCACCCGACGTGGCCGTAGCAGACAGCACGCCGGCCGCGTTGGCCCTGCAGCGGGAGAGCCGAACCACACCGACCATCTTCATCCAGGCCGGCAATCCGGTCGGTAGTGGCCTGGTGGCGAACCTCGCCCGACCGGGTGGAAATCTCACCGGGTTCACCAACTACGTCCCGTCAATGGGTGGGAAGTGGCTGGAACTCTTGAAGGAGGTCGCGCCGCGGCTCGGCCGGGTGGCGGCCCTGTTTAATCCTAAGACTCACACTGGGCAGTATTGGGATGTGCTGGAGGCCGCCACCCAATCTCTCGGCCTGACGTTCAGTAAAGCCGCCGTTGAAGATGAGAGCGGTATCGCGCGTGCCGTGGAAGCAATGGGTGACGAACCAGCCGGTGGCCTCATCGTGATGCCGGACTCATTTACGATGAGCCATCGGGAGACCATCATTGCACTCGCCGCGCGGCATCGTGTGCCGACGGTTTACCCCTTTCGGGTGTTTTCCGCGAACGGCGGCTTGATGTCCTACGGGATGAGCAGGGTCGGGGTATATCGCGACGCGGCATCGTATGTGGACCGCGTCCTGCGCGGCGAGAAGCCAGGCAACCTGCCGGTGCAAGCCCCGACCAAATTCGAGCTGGTCGTCAACCTGAAGACCGCGAAGGCGCTCGGCCTCGACATTCCGCCCAAGCTGCTCGCGCTCGCAGACGAGGTGATTGAATGAGGCGGCGGGAGTTCATCTCTCGTGTCCCGGGCGCAGCGCAGCACGAGCGCAGCGAAGTGATGCGCTGCAGACCCGGGACCGTAACGAACTCCGAGCATGGAACGGTCCCGGATCAGCGGTACACCACTCGTGCTGCGCACTCGCGCTGCACCGCATCCGGGACACGGGAAATGGGACGGCGCGAATTCATGTCGCTCCTCGGCGGTGCGGCGGCGTGGCCGCTAGCGGCGCACGCGCAGCAGGAAAAGAAGATCCCGCGCATCGGCGTGTTGTGGCCGAACCCGCCGGCCATGTTCGATTTCATGCGGCAAGGCCTGAAGGGCTTCGGATACGTCGAGGGCCAAAACATCGCTTTCGAGTTTCGATGGGCGGAGGGCAAGCTCGACCAGTTGCCGGAAATGGCAGCGGAGCTCGTGCGCCTGCAGGTCGACGTCATCGTCACGCTCGCTCCGCAGGCCACATTGGCCGCCAAGCAGGCCACGCAAACGATTCCCATCGTCTTCGTCGCCATGGGCGATCCGGTCGCGAGCGGGGTCGTGCCCAGCCTCGCGCGGCCCGGCGCGAACGTGACGGGCACGACCCGGATGATCTCCGAGATGAGCACCAAGCATGTGGAACTGCTCAAGGAGGCGGTTCCGTCGCTCAGCAAACTGGCTGTCCTGTGGAATCCAACGAATTCGTCGCACGTCCCGGCGCTGCGGGCGGTCGAAGCTGCGGCGCGATCGTTGTCGCTTCCCATTTCGCCGCTGCAGGTGCGCGCCGTCGCCGAGCTCGACGGCACCTTCGACGCGATCGTCCGGGAAAAGGCCGACGGCCTTCTTTTCATTGCCGACCCCATCTTCTTCATGCAGCTGCGCCGCATGACGGACTTCGTTGTAACGAGCCGCTTGCCCGCAATCGCCAACTTCACCGAGTTTCCGAAACTCGGCGGCTTAATGGGCTATGCGCCGAGCCTGCCCGACGAGTTCCGGCACGCGGCCGGTCACATCGACAGGATCCTCAAGGGCGCCAAGCCTGCGGATCTACCCGTCGAGCAGCCGACGCGATTTCAACTGGTAATCAATCTCCAGGCTGCCAAAGCACTCGGTCTCGAGGTGCCGCGCATGTTGCTCGCGCGCGCCGACGAGGTGATCGAATGAGGCGCTGCCCCACACCGTCATTGCCGGGCTTGACCCGGCAATCCATCCTTCTTCGTAAGAAGATGGATGCGCGGGTCAAGCCCGCGCATGACGGAGTGAGGACTCTGCGACGGCGTGATTTCGTCGCATCGCTGCTCGGCGCGGCGGCGGCGTGGCCGCGCGCCGCGCGCGCGGAGCAATCGGGCGTGCCGCTGGTCGGATTCCTCCATCAGGGTTCCGCCGGCTCCAACGGCAAGGTGGTGGACGCATTTCTGCGCGGCCTGCAAGACGCCGGATACGAGGAGCGGCGCAACGTACAGCTCGAATTCCGTTGGGCCGACGGACACTACGACCGGTTGGGATCGCTGGCGGCTGATCTGGTTCGGCTCCGGCCCGCGGTGATCGCGGCAGCCCTCCTGCCGGCCGCCCAGGCTGCGAAGTCGGCCACCACTACTATTCCAGTTGTATTCATCAGCGGCTCCGATCCAATCGAGACCGGGCTCGTGGTGAGCTTGGCTAGGCCAACGAGCAATGTCACAGGGGTGAGCCTGTTCTCTGTCCCGCTGATCTCGAAACGGTTGGAGCTGCTGCACGAGCTGGTGCCCGGCGGGACCGCTGTTGCCGTTCTCATGAATCCGAGGAACCCGAATGCCCGATCCAATGAGCTGGCAATCGAAAACGCCGCCGGAGTCATTGGACTCAAGCTCGCCTTCATGGGCGCCGCCGGCGAGCGGGAGTTCGAAGCTGCCTTTGCGAGCATCAGTCAGCAGCGCTTCGGCGCGGCGATCGTAAGTGCCGACGGCTTGTTCGCCAGCCGACGCGAGCAGCTCGTGGCGCTGGCGGCGCGCCACAGCATTCCGACGATGTACTTTCAGCGCGAGTTCGTCGACGCTGGAGGACTGATCAGCTACGGCGCCAATTCGCCCACCATGTACCAACAGGCCGGAAGCTATGTTGGCCGCATCCTCAAGGGCGCGCCGCCAAGTGATCTGCCGGTGATGCAACCCATCAAGCTCGAGTTGGTAATCAATCTCAAGACCGCCAATGCGCTC
>DASQXF010000185.1:0-3153 GCA_035639895.1 Xanthobacteraceae bacterium | reverse complement strand
ATACGATGATTTCATGACTGGCTTTGTCGTCAACGACTCATCCGCCTTTGGGCGTCCTGTCGGGGTGACAGTCGCGCAGGATGGAGCGCTGCTCGTCAGCGACGATGGAAACGGCACTATCTGGCGAGTTTCCTATCGCGGGGAGTAGCCTTCGCGCCCCTTTTGGAACTTGGGCTCGTCCATTCGATTGACCAAAGCATGACGGACCTTCCGATCGAACCCGAACTCGAGGTCCGCGACGGAGCGCGCCTGCACTCCATTTCCGAGGCAGCAAGCTTTGCTCAGCAAATGGTCGTGCGACCGAGGCCGTCCGCGAAATGTTGCCGAGCATCTGCTCATGGCGGAGATATGAGCATCAACTCGTAGGACGGGTTGAGCGAAGCGAAACTCATTTTCTCCACGGCCTAGCTGGCGGGCTTCGCTACGCTCAACTCGCCCTAGATCAGACTGATCAGGACGCCTACTCCGCCAAGCGCAAGCCGATCAGGCGATCGAGCGTCGCCTCGTCCTTCAACAGGTCTTGCGAGCGTGCGCGGTGCACGATGCTGCCGCGCTCCAGCACGATTGCCTCGTCGGTCAGCGCGAGCGCGACTTCCGCATGCTGCTCGACCAGCACGAAGGCTGTGCCCTCATCGGCGGTCATGCGGGTGATCGCAGCGGTCAGCTCCTCGACGATGATCGGGGCGAGGCCCTCGAGCGGCTCGTCCAGCAAAAGCAGCATCGGATTGGTCATCAGCGCACGCGCGATCGCCAGCATCTGCTGCTCGCCGCCGGAAAGATGATTGCCTCTGCTGGCACGCCGCTCGTTCAAGCGGGGGAACAAACGGTAGACCGCCTCGAGATCCCAGCGGCCCACGCGCGAGGCCACCAGCAGATTTTCTTCGACGCTGAGCGAAGGGAAGATTTCGCGTTCTTGCGCCACCCAGCCAAGCCCTTCGCGCGCGCGCCAGTGCGGCGCCGCACGGGTGATGTCGCGGCCGCGCCAAATCACGGCGCCGCGGCTGACGCGGGTTAATCCCATGATGGTGAGAAGGAGCGTCGATTTGCCGACGCCGTTGCGTCCGAGCACGGCAAGGCTGCGCCCTTGCGGCACGCCGAGCGTGATGCCTTCGAGCACGACGGCATCGCCATAGCCGGCGCGTACGTCATCGAGCGCGAGCAGCGCCTCAGCCATGGCGCGTTCCGCCGAGATAGACCTCGCGCACGCGTATATCGGAGGCGATTTCCTGCGGCGTGCCTTGTACGAGAATGCGCCCGCCGACCATCACGATGATGCGATGCGCAAAGCGGAACACGACGTTCATGTCGTGCTCGATGAAGAGCACCGCGATGTCCTGCGACAGATTGGCGATGACGGAGAACAACTCGGCGCTCTCGCCCTGCGGCACTCCCGCCGCCGGCTCGTCGAGCAGGAGCACTTTCGGCTGGGTGGCGAGCGCGAGCGCGATCTCCAGCAGCCGTTGCTGGCCATAGGGCAGTTCGTGGGTGGGCCGAAAGCAGTTCGCGCCGAGCCGCAGCGAAGCGAGAATCGCATAGGCTTCCTCGACCGCATCGCCGTAAGCGGGCAATTCCTGCCACCAACTTCCGGCGTAGCCGCGTCGCTCGCACACCGCGAGCGTCACCGCCTCGAGCGCGCTCAGGTGCGGGAACAAGGTATTGATCTGAAACGTGCGCACGAGCCCACATTTGACGCGCTCGTCGGGCTTGAGCGCGGTGATCTCCTTCTCGCCAAGAAAGATCCGGCCGTTGTCCGGCCTGAGCATGCCGGTGATCAGGTTGATCAGCGTGGTCTTGCCCGCCCCGTTCGGCCCGATCAGCGCGTAACGCTCGCCTTGCGGCAGATCGAGGGCGATATCCTTGGCAACGACGAGCGAGCCGAAGCTCTTGTCCAATCCGCGCGTCGACAACGCCGGCACGCTCACGCCCGGCTCCGCTCGGAGCGCAGGAGCCGGGCCATTCCGCCGAGGATGCCGTTCGGCAGGAAAATCACCACGGCGATCAGCAGGGTTCCGATCCAGAAGTACCAGTACTGCGGATTCATCCCGGAGAACTGGTCGCGTGCCACCATGTAGATGATCGCGCCGACGATGCCGCCATAGAGCCGCCCGGCACCGCCGAGGATGAGGATCACGAGCACGTCGGCGGAGCGCGCAAAGCTCAGCGTTTCGAGCGAAACGGTCTCGGTCGTCTGCGCCAGCAAAGCGCCGGCAATGCCGGCCATGACGGCGGCGATGGTATAGACCTTGCGGATATGGGCGGGACTGGGCGCGCCGATCGCGGGCATTCGAATTGCGTTCTCGCGAATGCCGCGCAAAGCCAGGCCGAAGGGCGAGTTGATCAGCCGCCGCGCGACGAGAAAGGCGAAAAACAAAACGACGAGCGAATAGCTGTAAGCAGTGGTGCCGTAGAGATCGAATGGGAAGACGCCGAACAGCGGCCACATGCGCACGCCCTGGAGACCATCGGCGCCGCCCGTCAGCCAGCTCGCGCTGTTGGCCGCCTCGGCGAGCAACAGCCCCAGCCCAAGCGTAATCATGATCAGCGCGAGGTGGCGGAATCGGGCAATGATGAAACTCGTGACATATCCGAGCACGCCGGAGGCGGCGGCGGCGAGGACCAAACCGGTCAGCGGCTCGCCCCAACCCCACTTCGCAATCAGACCGGCGGTGTAGGACGCAAAACCGAAATAGGCGGCATGGCCGAGCGATACAATACCGGCGTAACCGAGGATGAGGTCGAGCGACAACGCGAACAGCGCCGTGATGGCGATCTGGCTCGCCAGCACCAGGTAATTGGGGGTGAGCACGAATGGAAGCAGTGTTGCGAGCCAGAAGGCAATTTCGATGGGCCGCCAACGAATCTGCGCCGCGAGATATCGTTGCGGCTCGGTCAGTGTGGACAGCGTCATTTGCCTACCGCCTCCCGAACAAGCCGATCGGCCGCCACATCAGCAGCGCCACCATGACGAAATAGATCAGAAACGCGCCAAGTTCGGGGAAATAGTACTTGCCGGCCATGTCGCTGATGCCAAGCACGCTCGCGGCGACGAACGACCCCCCGATCGAACCGAGGCCGCCGACGGCCACCACGATCAGGACGTAGATGAGGTAAGTGAAGGCGAATGCGTGATCGAGCCCGACGATCTCGATGGCG
>DASQXF010000184.1:0-9535 GCA_035639895.1 Xanthobacteraceae bacterium | reverse complement strand
GTTGACGGCGTCGTATTTGCCGACCAGCGCGGCCAAGGACGCGGCGGTGTGCACGCTCTCGTCGGCGCAGATCGGAACCGGATGCGCGATATGCGCGAGAGCATCGTCGCGGTCCGCCGGCAAGGGTTGCTCGATGAGCGTCACTGCCGCTTGCGCGCACGCGGCAAGGTTTTCCGCGAGATCGTCCGCCGTCCAGCCTTCATTGGCGTCGACGATCAACTCGGCGTTCGGCGCAGCGCGCCGCACCGCGGCGATCCGCGCAGGATCCCCCGGAGCGCCAAGCTTGATCTTGAGCAGCGGCCGATCGGCGGCCTCGGCGGCGGCTTTGGCCATCGTATCGGGCCCTGCAAGCGAGATCGTGTAGGCCGTGGTGAGAACTTTTGGCGCGGGCAGACCGATGAGCTCGTGCACTGGTCGTCCGGCACGCTTGGCCGCCAAATCCCACAACGCGCAGTCGAGCGCGTTGCGCGCCGCGCCGGGGCGCATCGCCGACTGCAGCCCCTCGCGATCAAGACCGCGGGCGATCTCCGAGTCCATCGCTTCGATCGTCGCCGTCACGCCCTCGATCGTCTCGCCATAGCGCGCATAGGGCACGCATTCGCCGCGGCCGCGGTAAGCGCCGTCGGAGAGTTCGGCGACCACGACCACGGCTTCAGTCTTGGCGCCACGACTGATGGTAAAGGCGCCAGCAATCGGCCAGCGTTCCACACGGACGGAAAGGGCGAGGGGGCTCATCTGCGGCGCATCAGCGCGAGCCGCAAACCCGTCCC
This sequence comes from Xanthobacteraceae bacterium, assembly GCA_035639895.1. Classification (GTDB taxonomy): domain Bacteria; phylum Pseudomonadota; class Alphaproteobacteria; order Rhizobiales; family Xanthobacteraceae; genus VAZQ01. Next base: position 8,765 of record DASQXF010000184.1, on the reverse strand, counting down.
TCGACGCACTCGGTCGTACCCTTCCCCCTTGTGGGGAGGGCCGCCCGCCGAAACCCCCGCGAAAGCAGCGGGAAGGCGGGCGGGTGGGGCGTCGTGCGGTGATCCGCTGACGGACCCCCACCCCCAACCCCTCCCACAAGGGGAAGGGGAGCAGACCGAGTATGCGGCGCGAACGTGCTTCGAGCAGATAGCAGCATGCTCTAGAACAAAGAGCCGTCGAACAGATACTGTCGTGTTGTTATGCGCATGAAACGTCCCCCAAGACATCACATCGCCCTTCGCGCGACAATTATATTTTGCATCGTCGCGGCAGCTGGAGTGCGAGACGGGCGCTCGCAAGCCGCCGACAATTCCGCGATTTATCTCCACGCCGGCGCCGACCGCGAGCAGCGCCTCATCGCCAAAGCGCGCGAGGAGGGCACGCTCACACTCTATACGTCGATCGCAACGACCGAATCGGGGCCGCTCACGCAGGCGTTTGAAGCCAAATATGGCGTCAAGGTCCAGCTCTGGCGCTCGCTCAGCGAGAACGTGGTGCAGCGCGCGCTCACCGAAACGCGCGCCGGTCGTCGCAGCATGGACGTGGTCGAGACCAACGCGCCGGAGGTCGAGGCGCTCGCGCGCGAAGGCGTGGTCGCGCAATTCAACAGCCCCTACCTCGCCGATCTGCCGCCCTGGGCAATCCCGCCGCACCGGCGCTGGTTCGCCGACCGGGCGAACCTCTGGGTGGTCGGTTACAACACCGAGAAGATCAAGCGCGAGGAGCTGCCCGCAACGCTCGACGGCTTCGCCGATCCGCGCTGGAAAGGACGCCTCTCGCTCGAGGCGACCGACAGCGACTGGATGTACGGCGTCATCACGTTCATGGGCGAGGAGCGCGGGCTCGAGTTCTTCCGCAAGCTTGCGGCGTTGAAACCGCAAATGCGCAAGGGACACATCCTCGTGGCCCAGCTCGTGGCCGCCGGCGAGTTGCCGGTGTGCCTGACCATTTACAGCGGCAACGCGGACTCGATCAAAGCGAAGGGCGGACCGATCGATTGGGCCGCGGTCGAACCGCTGGTCGGACGTCCGCAGGCGATCGCGCTTGCGAAGAACGCGACGCATCCCCATGCGGCGCTGCTGTTTGCCGATTTCGTCCTGTCGCCGGAGGGACAGAAGCTGCTCGCCGACATGGGCCGCGTGCCGTCGAGCCGGGCCCAGAAGACGCTGCTCGACCAGTACCGGCACGTCATGATCGATCCGATCAAGTGGCTCGACCAGGCGCCGAAATGGGAGAAGGTGTGGACCGAGCTTTTCTTGAGGCAGTGAATCTAGCTTAAGAGCGTGTCCCGGGCGCAGCGCAGCACGAGCGAAGCGACGTGGTGCGCTGCAGACCCGGGACCGTTCCAGTCTGTGGCGGTCCCGGATCAGCGCTGCACCGCTTCACTTCGTTTCGCGCTGCACCGCATCCGGGACACGTGGAAAGCCGGCGCGCCCGATCGCACGCCCGCCCGTGTTCACCGATTGCGGGCCGATCAGTCGAAACGACCGGCCGCGTGGGCGAGCAGGGTATAGACCTTGCCCGTCTCCGACGTGAGATAGGTCCGCGTCAGCATCTGATCGCGGTCGTCGCGCGAGACCTCCTCGAGCAGCCGCTCGAACTCGCCGATATAGCGCTCGACGGTGCGACGGAAATCGCTGTCGGCGCGATAGCGCTTGCGGATTTCCTCGAACGCCTTCTGGCCCTGCAGGGTGTAAAGCTTGCGCGTGAACACGTTGCGTTCGCCGCGCTTGTAGCGATCCCACAGCTCGGCTGCGGCGTCGTGATCGATCATGCGAGCGATGTCGACCGCAAGCGAATCGAGCGACTCGAGGCCGTGACGCCCGGGGCGCGCGCTCTCGTTGGGGGCGCCGCGCGCAGGCGGCGCCTCGCGTGCCGGCGCTTCGGCCTCCTGCGAGGCGCGCGTCAGCAACTCAGAGAGCCAGCCGGTGCGCCCGCCGCCCGCCGGACCGGCCGCTTGCGCCGGACTCAGCGACGGCGCCTCCGCCCGTCGCGGCGGCATGGCCGGCGGAATCATGCCGGCAATATCCGAGCGCGGTCGGCTAGGCTCGCCCCGCGGCGGGCTGCCGTTGGTGCGCTCCTCGCGTGCGGCCCCGCGTCGGACACCGACTTCGGCCGGCTCCATGCGCAGCGCCGCCGGCTCCACCGCGTCGACGTTGCGGCTGTGACGGGCGACGATGCGGTTGAGCTCGGCCAGCGCCTCGATCTGATCGACGATCACGCGCCGCATGTGCAAGGTGGCGTCCGCCGTCTCCTGCGGCAGTTCGAGAATGCCCTTGCGCAGCTCGCCGCGCGTCGTCTCCAGCTCGCGGCGCATGTCGGAGCTCATCTGCTTCAACTCGTCAAGCACCTCGGCGAAGCGCTGCGCCGCCTGCGAGAGCATGGCATGCGATTCCTCGCTCGCCTGCTCGTAGATGCTGTGAATGGCCTCGCTCAGGCGCTGACGTTCATCCTCAGTGCCGCTGCGGATCGCCTCGAAGCTTTCCCTGATCGCTTCGGCCCCGCCCGCCGCAGATTCCGCGGTCAGACGAGCAATCTCGCGCGCCCGTTCGCCCGCGCCTTCGAGCGACTGGTCGAGCAAGCCGGCAAATCGCGTGAGCCGCTCTTCGAGATCGCCGGCTTTGCCGTCGAGCGCGGCGGTCAGCTGCTCCAGCGTGGCGCGGCGCTCGGCGAGCGCGCTCTCGGTCTGCCGATTGCTGCCGTCGATCGCCGCCACCGCCTCCGCCAGCGAGTGGGCGTGCGCATCGAACTGGCCCGCGATCTGGCTGAGGTCGTTGAGCGTCGCAACCGACATTTCCTTGAAGCTCGCGATGTTGCGCTCCACGTCGCTGTTGGCCGCGCCCGCCTTTTGCGCGACGTCGTTCATGGCGGCGACGAAATCGGCGACCCGCGCAACCAGCGTGCTCTCGATGTCGCTCATGTTCTCATGCGCGCCGCTCAAGACCTCCTGCAGGAGAATGTTGGCTTCGCGCAGGCGCTCGTAGAGTGCGGTCGTATCCGAGCGCAGCATGTTGTGCGTCTCCTGCATCTCGGTAACGGCGGCGGACGCGGTCTGCTTGGACTGCTCGACCGCCCCATGCGTCGTGTCCTGCAGGTCCTGGAGCGTGCGGGTGATGGTCTTGGCCGCGCTCTGCGTCGCCAGCTCCGCGGTTTCACGCAACTCCTTGATCGCGCGATTGACCGCTTCGCTCGTGGTTTCGGTCGCGGCGATGTGGCTCGTCTGCAAGTCCTTGAGCGACTGATTGACGGCGCCGGTCGCGCTTTCGCTCGCCTGGCTGATGAGGCGGGCGATCTGCTCGCTGTTGTCCATCATCGTCTGGGTAAAGTTGAAGCCCTTGGCCTCGATCGCCTTGACGGCCGTATCGGTCACGCGGCCCACTTCGCTGATGAATTCCTCGCTCTTGCGGCTAAGCGCAGCGAGCAGGCCGCTCGATTTCTCATCGACGACCTGCGTCATTTCGCCGGCGCGCTGACGCACCGTCGTTGAAATCTCCTCGGCCTTGCCGACGAAGTTGCGCGCTACCTCGGCGCTGACCGAAAGCAACGTGCGTTCGACTTCCCCGGCGTTCTGTTTGAGCACGTTGCTCACGCCGGTCGACATGCCGCTGATCATGCGCTCCGCATCATGGGCGCTGGCGCGGATCGCGTTCGTGGTGTTGGCGGCGAGCTGCGTGAGCGAACGCTCCGCCTCGGTGCTGTTGGTCCTGACCGCCTCGGCAAGTTCACGGATGCCCGAATTGATGGCGCCGGAGGCCGAGTTCGAAAGATTACCGAGCGAGCGTTCCGCCTCGTCGGTGGCCGTCCTTATGCTCGTGCTCAGTTGCTCTGCGCGCGCGCCGATCGCCTCCACCGCGGCCGCGGTCAGCTTGTCGATCGTCTGCGCGGCATCGCCGGCATTGGTCCTGATCGCGCTGCTCAGATGCTCGGTACGATCAGCGAGCAGTTCGGCAGCCGATTGGCTGCGGGTCTCGATCTCCCGGGACAAGCTCTCAGTGCGCGCGCTGAGCAACTCGGCAGCCGATTGGCTACGGGCCTCGATATCCCTGGTGAAGCTTTCGTTACGCGCGGCGATCATGTCGACAGCCGATTGGCTGCGGGTATCGATCTCCTTGGTGAAGCTCTCGGTGCGCGCGGCGATCAGGTCGGCAGCCGATTGGCTGCGGGTTTCGATCTCCTTGGTGAAGCTCTCGCTGCGCGCGGCGAGCAGGTCGACGGCCGCCTGGCTACGCACCTCGATTTCTCTGGTCATGTTCTCGGCGCGGCCGCTCAGCAGATTCTCGAACCGGCTGATGCGGGTGTCCAGATTGTCGGCGACCTCCATGGCCTTGACGCCGAGCGTCCTGTCGACGTCCTCGATCTTGGCGCCGATGGTCTCGGCGAGTTGCGCTCCGCGCGCATTGATGATGCCCGTGATGTCGGCGATGCGTTTGTCGAGGGTGCCGATCACTTCCTTGCCGCCTTCGCCCACGCGCTTGGCGACGTCGCTCACGCGCGCCGCGAGCGTCTCGCCCAGCGTCTGGGTGCGGCTATCGAGGGCGTCCCGGAAGCGGATGAATTGCTGGTCGAGGCTTGCCGTGATCTCGGCCGATTTGACGGTGACGCGGGTATCGAAATTGTCCAGGTAATCGCGCATCGCGCTGGAAATGTCCTGCGTGCGCTCGCCCAGACGCTCGACCATTTCGCCGCCATAGGTCTTCACCGTGCGATCGAACTCGGCGAGGTGGCGGGTAATGAGATTGCCGAGCGTGCTGGCGTCGCGGGCGATGCGTTCCGCGAGCTCGGTGCCGCCGCGATTGAACATATCCTCGAAGGATTGCAGTCGCATCGCAAGCAGGTCGCGCATCGCATCGCCGCGGCCGGATATCGTATCGGCGAGCTCGGTTGTGCCTTGGTTGAACATCGCTTCGAACGATTGCAGCCGCATCGCAAGCAGTTCGCGCATCGCTTCGCCGCGGCTGGAGATGGTGTCGGCGAGCTCGGCTGTGCCTTGGTTGAACATCGCTTCGAACGACTGCAGCCGCATCGCAAGCAGTTCGCGCATCGCTTCGCCGCGGCTGGAGATCGTGTCGGCGAGCTCGTTTCCGCCCTGATTGAACATCGCTTCGAACGATTGCAGCCGTGCGGCCAGCAACTCGCGCGTCGCGTCGCCGCGACTGCTAATCACGTCGGCAAGCGCATCGGCGCTCTCGCGGAACTGGTCGGTCACGCGCTCGCCGCGCTGCACGATGGTGTCGGTAATGCGCGTGCCGGTCTGCTCGAGCCTGGACACCACGTCGCCGCCGCGCAGGCTGAGATCGAGCACGAGCGAGTCGCCGGTGTTCTTCAGCGTGGTATTGACCTCCTCGATGCGGCTGGAGATCGTGTCGGCGAGCTGATTGCCGGTATCGATCACGAGATCCGTCAGCTCCTGCGAGCGATTGCTCATCAGATCGAGAATCTCGTTGGACTTTTGCGCGAAGTTGTCGCTCACTCGATCGAGCCGCTCGGACATCACACGGTGGATGTTGGCGGTGATTTCGTTGAATTCGTCGCCGATGTGATCGGTCTTGAAATTCAGCGTCGTGGTCAGGCGGTCACTGGCGGCCGAAATGGCCTGCGATGTTTCGCGGCTGGTCTTTTCGAGGCGGTCGAGCAAGTCGCCGCCGCGCTCGCCGAGCGTCTGGATCATGGTGTCGCCGGCATTGCCGAGCGCGCGCGTGATATGCTCGGCTTTCTCCGATAGCGCGTGGGTGATCCGCCGCGACGCGTCGTCGACCTGCTCGGCAACGAGTTCACTGATCTGCGAAATGTCGTGGCTGAGATCGAGATGGACGCTGTTGATGGCGTCGCGGATCTGGTCGGCTTGCCCGACCAGGTTGTCGCGCTGGCTGCCCAAATCCTGCAGCAGCGCGCGGATACGCACCTCGTTGTCGTTGTAGGCATGTTCGAGGGCGGAAACCTCGTTCGCCACCAAGGTCTCGAGCTCGGCGGCGCGCGCGAGCGCGCGCTCGACGCCATCGCCCATGGCCGCCACCTCCCGTCGGATCGCCTGGCCGACGGTGACGATCGACTCGCGGGCGACCGTCTCGGGTTCGGAGAAGCGCATGGCGACCTCGGCCATGGACTGCGTGATGAGCCGCAACTCTTGCGAGCGCCACGCGATGTGGGCGAGGACATAGAAGAAAATAATCGGCACGAAGAAAATGAGGCCGAGGACGGCCAGCACCGGGGCTGTGAGGCCGCTCGGCGCGAGCGTAGATTGCAGTTCGGGCAGATACATCCAGCCGAGCACGAGCCCGACCAAAACCCAAAGGCCCGCAAAAATGCTGGCGGTGACGTAGGACGTGCGTGCCGGGCGGCGCTGCAGCGTGCGCAGGATCTGGCCAATCGATTCACGATCGTCATTGGCCGCGCGGCGCGGCAAGCTGTGCTCGTCCGGTTGGCGGATCTCCACACCGGGCGTGACGGATGCGGCGGCGCGCCACTCCGAGGGCGCGTCCTCGGACGGCGTCACGGGCGGGACGGACGGAGCTACTGCTGCGTCGCGCGCCGAGAGCGCCTCCTGGATCGCCGAAAGCGCCGCTTCCGTCGGATCCTTGATCTTCTTCGGAGTGTTTGCCATGTCCGTTGTCGCCTCGTATTACGCTGGACTAGAGCAGCGGCAGGAGCGAGACCCCCTGACCGCGCCACGAGCGCGTTAGCCTTGAGATCCCTGCGGAACCCCCTCGGGCGGCCGTGTCCGCCCAGACATTTCACCGCCGTTGGGCTATCCTATCGGCTTGGCATACCGAAGGAAACTGCTTGTTAAGGCGTCTTTAATCATCGTTAACGGCAGGCCGACCATGGGTCGAGCACCGCAGGGCAAAGACAGCGTCTGCACGCCTGGCGAGGATGTGCTTGGTCAGATTGCCTCCGGCGTGCGCCCGACCGAGGCGCAGCGGCGTTATCTCGAGCGCGGCTTGACGCAACCCGGCGGCAAGCTTCCGCTTTTCGACCGGGACGGGCGCGAAGTGTCGAGGAAGACCGTTGAATCATGCCTAGCCCATGGCTGGGCCACGCCTTGGGTGCACAATCCGATCAAGCCGGACTGGCTGGTCTGCCGCCTGACCCCGGCGGGCTATCGCGCGCTCGGCGGCGAGCCGCCGGCAGAGCCTGCATCCAGCGGAGGGCGCGTGTAGTTCTGCCTAGGCAGCGCGCGCGGCGAAGCCGGTCGCTCCTTGTGCTTGCCGTTGCGCCGGGCAGGGCGCACAACGAGCGCGCGGCGTCATTATTGCTTCAAGCACGAACGAACATGCTCTATAGGACGCCGCATCACCGCGGATGCCGACTGTTCGCCGACGCATGCCGAAAATCACCTATATCGATTATGAAGGCACCGCCCGCACGGTCGAAGCCGAGATCGGCTCGACTGTCATGGAGACGGCGATCAAGAACGGCATTCCCGGCATCGAGGCGGAATGCGGCGGCGCCTGTGCCTGCGCCACCTGCCACGTGCACGTCGACGAAGCGTGGCGCGCGGTGGTCGGCGAGCCTTCGCCGATGGAGGAGGACATGCTCGACTTCGGCTATGACGTGAGGCCGGAGTCGCGGCTGTCCTGTCAAATCAAGGTAACCGCCGAGCTCGAGGGCCTCGTGGTGCGCACGCCTGAGCGGCAAGCGTAGCGGGTTGCGCCGCTACACATTCGCCGGTCACCATCCCATATCAAGACGCTGATGCAAGCGGGGCCCGTCGAGACGTATGAGCAACAACTCGTCATGCCCGGCACCCGGGTCCGGCCTCCGGCCGGCCCGAGTGTAAACCTTGTGCCGGGCATCCACGTCTTGTTTCCTTCTTATCCAAAGACGTGATGGCCGGACCAAGTCCGGCCATGACGGCTTAGCTGGTCCAGGATGGCATGAGCGAACCGATCAAGACCGACGCGCTGATCATTGGTGCCGGGCCATGCGGACTGTTTGCGGTGTTCGAGCTTGGCCTGCTCGATATGAAGGCGCACGTCCTCGATATCCTCGACAAGATCGGTGGCCAGTGCGCCGAGCTTTATCCGGAGAAGCCGATCTACGACATCCCTGGGTTGCCTTACGTCACCGGCCAGGGGCTTTGCGACGCGCTGCTGGCGCAGATCAAACCATTCGGCGCGACCTTTCATCTTCAGGAGATGGTGCAGACGATCGAGAAGATCGGCGACCCGCTGTTTCGCGTGACGACCGATCGCGGCCAGGTATTCGAAGTCAAGGTGATCGTGATCGCGGCCGGTGGCGGCTCGTTCCAGCCCAAACGCCCCCCAATCCCCGGCATCGAGCTCTATGAGGGAAACTCTGTTTTTTATTCCGTGCGGCAGATCGAGGCGCTGCGCGGAAAGCGCCTCGTCATTGCCGGTGGCGGCGATTCCGCGCTCGATTGGACGCTCAATCTTGCGCCGGTCGCGAGCCACCTCACGCTCGTGCATCGACGCAGCGAGTTTCGTGCCGCACCCGACAGCGTCAACAAGATGATGAAGCTCGTCGGGGAGGGCAAAATCGATTTCGTGCTGGGTCAGATCTCGGCGCTTGCGGGCGACGGCGGCCGGATCGCCAAGGCCATCGTGAAACGCAACGACGGCTCGAACTTCGAGATCGCCTGCGACGCGCTGCTGCCGTTCTTCGGCTTGACCATGAAGCTCGGCCCGGTCGCCGATTGGGGCATGGCGATGAAGGACGGCGAGTACATTCTCGTCGACACCGCGGCATTCGAATCGAGCGTGCCCGG
>DASQXF010000183.1:0-2585 GCA_035639895.1 Xanthobacteraceae bacterium | reverse complement strand
GCCCGCTTCCTTAAAGGCGCGCTGGAACGCCGCCTCCGAATCGTGCCCGGGCCCGTAATCGGTGACCATCGTGTAGCATTTCTTGAGTCCGGTCTTGGCCGCCCAAGTGCCGAACGTGTCCATCACCTGCGGCAAGGTCACCGAGGTGCGAATCATGTACGGCGACTTCGTGATGATGATCGAGGTGGCGGCGTTCATGACCACCATGAATTTCTTCGCCTGCGCCGAAACGTCTGCGGCGGCGAGCGCATTCGGGGTGAGCAAGAATCCGGCCAGGATGTCGACGCCGTCACGCACCACCAGCTCCTGCGCGAAGCGCTTGGCGACGTCGGGCGCCGGCCCGCCCACGTCGCGGCGGATGATCTCGATCTTTTTGCCGGCGACGGTGTCGCCGTGCTGCTTCATGTAGGTCTTCACGCCATTGTCGAGTTGAATGCCCGCATCGGCGAATTGGCCGGAGAGAACGTTGATCATTCCGATCTTGACCGTGCCTTGCGCGTGCGCGGACGAGACGCCGATGACGAGCGCAAGGGCGCAGCCAAGCCTCAGATGTATTCGATGCATTTCCATCCTCCCGGGCGTTGTTCGCTTATGTTGGCAAAATTGTACTCATGAAAATTTGCGCGGTCGAGAAAGTTCGGCGCGGCCAATAGTGGGCGTCGCCCCACCGTCGACACTGACCATGCACGCGCCTTCGAGGAAGGACACCCGAGAGGGAGCAAACGAGTTGGGTCGCGGCTCCGGCGGCTGTCTGGATCATGCAGGATGATGAAAACCACTGAAATGATACGGGGTTAGCTGCGACTGCCGCGACCGCCCCAACCTCACATTTCCGCCGCATCCGCGTTGCTAATCATGGGCCGCGGTTGATCGCGGCAGACGCTATGCTCTCAAGCTTTTTGCTGGCCTTCCTGCTCGTGTTTTCCTGTTGCGGCTACGCTCTCGGCGCCGAGCCGCGAGCGGGCGATGCGCCGCGCATCGAGTGGGAGGTCAAGAACCGGTTTCGGCTGTTCCGCAACGAGGCCGATTTCCAACGCCACGTCGAAGCAGTGCGCACCGATGGCGTGCTCGCGGCCGAGCGGCGCCTGGCCAAAGAAAGCGACGGCCGCGGCTGGGCGCGCGACATGCTCGACCGCCTGTGCGTCGATCGTGCGGGGCGGCTGCTCGAATCATGCGAGCGCGACGGTGAACGCGAGATCTATCTCGCGCCGCGCGATCACCGCGTGGCCGTCACCCTCGCCGGAACCTTGCCCGCCAACGAAGGCTGTGTGTGGAGCTTCGACGACGGCGACGGTAAGCCGCGGCAAGTCAACGCCGCCTGTGACGAGGAAGTGAGGGCTCGCCTCGTGAGCAGTCGGCCGACCATTGCCAGCGTCGACATCGCTCTGCCGGACGGCACCGCGCAGCGGCTGGTCAGCGAGATCGTGGTGCGCGATCTGCTCATCGCCGGCATGGGAGACTCGATCGCCGCCGGAGAGGGCAATCCCGACCGGCCGGTGCAGCTGTCGGACGAGGGCTTTTGCTTCAAACGTTTCGCCGGCGGCGAGTATTTCCGGCCGGGCCGCGCAGGATTCAGCGGCAACAAATCCTGTACCGTCATGGCCAACGAGGACAGCCGCGCCGGCGACTGGGCGCAGCGCAGCGCGCGCTGGCTCAGCGGTCCCTGCCACCGCTCGCTCTACAGCTACCAGATGCGCACGGCGCTCATGCTGGCGGTGGAGAATCCGCAGGTCGCCGTCACGTTCATTCCGCTCGGTTGCTCGGGCGCGACGATCAACGCCGGATTTCTCAACAACCAACGCGCGCGCGAGTGCCCGAGCCCAGGCACCGCCGCGGCCTGTTCCGGCACGGTTCGCGCCCAGGTCGCCGAATTGACGGAGCTCTTGGCCGCGGCACGGCGCCATCAGAGCGATCGTAGTCTCGATCTGGTGCTGCTCACGATCGGAGCAAACGACGTGCATTTCTCCGGGCTCGTCGCCAACGTCATGATCGAGCCGGGAACCGAACGCAGCCTGCTCAGCCGCGGCGGCATCATTGCCTCGGTCGAAGAGGCGCAAAGTGTGCTCGAGCGCGAGTTGCCGGGAAATTTCGCCAAGGCGCGCGCGGCGCTCAAGCCGCTCGTCGGCGGAAACCTCTCGCGCGTCGTCTACGTGACCTACGGTAACCCCGCGCTCGCCGGCCCCGACACGCCCTGCCCCGGCGGCCGCGACGGCTTCGACGTGCATCCCGCTTTCGCTGTGGATGGCGAGCGGCTACGTCAGGCCGCGAACTTCGTCTCGCAAAAGTTCTTGCCGGGAATCAAGGCGCTCGCGCGCTGCGAGGACGGCAGGAACTGTCGAAATCCGTCGACCGAACGCATGACCTTCGTGGATGCGCACCAGCCGGCTTTTGCCTCGCATGGCGCGTGCGCGCGCGGCGAAGAAGATCCCGTCTTCGATCGGGAGTGTTTTTCGGCCAAGGGTGAGACCTTCGAGACCAGCCTGAGGAAGGGCGCGACGGAGCCGATGGCTTGCAGCTATTCGGCGGACGAGTTTCGCCCCTACGCCTCGCGCGCGCGGTGGATCCGCACGGCCAACGACAGCTAC
>DASQXF010000182.1:0-8227 GCA_035639895.1 Xanthobacteraceae bacterium | reverse complement strand
GGCGAATAAGGTCGGCGAGCCGCTCCAAAATATCGACCCGCACGGCGCGCGCGCCGCAGACCCGATAACCCGCGATGCGATAGAACGCCTTGGGGATCTCCTGGTCGGCCGCAATCGAGGTGCGCCCGCTGGCGGCAAGCTGCTCGATGGCTTCGAGCTGTTTGCGTTCGATGCCGCCATGTTTGAGTGCCCAGAGCTGCGTCGCCAACACCCGCGGCGCGGGTTTGAGCAGCGCCGGAAGGTAGATGTGGTAAGCACCGAAACGCACGCCGTGTTTGCGCAACGTGGCGCGCGCGGGCTGTTCCAGACCTTTGATCTCGTCGGCGACCTTCTGACGCTCGAGCACGCCGAGCGCTTCCGTGAGCTGGAACGCCACGCCGCGCGCTATTCCCGTTATGTCTTCGGCAGCCGTGAGCCGGAACAACGGCTCCAGTAGTCTTTCGATGTGAGACTTGAGCCACAAATCGAGCCGCGCCTGCATCGCATCGCGTGGCGCGCCCGTGAGGCGCTCATCGGCGGCGATGCGTACGCGCGGTTTCAGCGTCTCCTCCGCGGCGACGAGCTTGCCGACCGGCTGCCCCACCCACCTGATGGTGCCGTCGCTCGCGAGCACGAACTGTCCGTCGGCCGCGTGTGCGAGGCGCGTCGCCCGCGCGTCGATTTCGCCCGCCAGCGCCTTTTGTGCGGCGCTAGCGAGCGCCTTTGCTTCCGAGCCCGCCGCCGAAGCGGCGGGCGTAAAGATGAATCCGTCCAGTCGGCCGATGACGTGACCCTCGACCACGACTTCGCCGCTCTTGCTGATGTCGGTCTCGAGCGTTGCGTTCTCGCGCAGCCGACGCATCAATACGCTGGTGCGCCGATCGACGAAGCGCTCGGTGAGCCGCTCGTGCAGCGCGTCGGACAATTTGTCTTCGACCGCGCGCGTGACGCCTTGCCAGTGCTCGGGATCGACCAGCCAGTCGGGACGGTTCGCCGCAAAAGTCCAGGTCCGGATGTGGGCGATGCGGTTCGACAGCGTATCGATGTCTCCGTCGTGGCGGTCTGCCTGTTCGACTTGGCGTGCGAACCAGTCAGTGGGGATCGTTCCTTCCCGCATCAAGAACCCGTAGAGCGTGGTGGCGAGCTCGGCATGGGTCGCCGGCGAGATTTTGCGATAATCGGGCACTTGGCAGACATCCCACAGTCGCTCGACTGCCTGGCGCGTCGTCGCGAGCGAGCGAATCTCGTCGTCGCGCGCCGCATGTTCCAAAACCAAGATGTCCTCGGCGATGGGCGCGCGGGTGAGGCCGTTCTGTTTCGGCGTCTCGGCGAGAGAGGCCTGCAGTGCGCCGACCGACGAGAAGTCAAGCTCGGTATTGCGCCATTGCAGCACCTTGACCGGCTCGAACGAATGGCTTTCGAGAGCCTGCACCAGCTCGGTTTCGAACGGCGGGCACCGGCCGGTGGTGCCGAAGGTGCCGTCGCGAATGGCGCGGCCGGCGCGGCCGGCGATCTGCGCCAGTTCAGCGGGATTGAGCCGTCGGAACTGGTACCCGTCGAATTTGCGGTCGGAGGCGAAAGCGACGTGATCCACGTCGAGGTTGAGCCCCATCCCGATAGCGTCGGTAGCAACCAGATACTCGACATCGCCGGATTGATAGAGCGCAACCTGCGCGTTGCGCGTGCGCGGACTGAGCGCCCCCAGCACCACGGCAGCGCCGCCACGCTGGCGGCGGATCAGCTCGGCAATCGAATAGACTTCCTCGGCCGAGAACGCGACGATCGCGGAGCGACGCGGAAGCCGGGTGATTTTCTTCTCGCCCGCAAACGAGAGTTGTGATAGCCGCGGCCGCGTCAACACGTGGGCGCCGGGCAAGAGCCGCTCGATCATCGGCCGCACGGTCTGCGCGCCGAGCACCAGCGTCTCCTCGCGTCCTCGGCGATTGAGCATGCGGTCGGTGAAGACGTGACCGCGCTCGAGATCGGCGCCGAGCTGCACCTCGTCAATGGCCAGGAAGGCGACGTCGAGGTCGCGCGGCATGGCCTCGACGGTGGAGACCCAATAGCGCGGGCTCGGCGGCTTGATCTTCTCTTCGCCGGTGACGAGGGCGACCGCATCCGCGCCCGCACGCGCCTCGACCTTGTTGTAGACCTCGCGCGCCAACAGTCGCAGCGGCAGCCCGATGATGCCGGACGAATGGCCGAGCATGCGTTCGATGGCCAGATGCGTCTTGCCGGTATTGGTCGGGCCGAGCACCGCCGTGACGCCGGCGCCACGGGCGCTGGAATCGCGGTTGGCTGGGGAGAAGGAGATGGGCATCGACCGTTTTAAGCGATGACTGACGTTGCTGCCGTGTGATGCTATCCATCACACTTTCGGTATCAGGCTTTCAAGGTAGCAGATGAGAGATCGCGCCGCGCGCTGCGTTCTTGGCATTCCTCAACAGCGCCCGCAGCCGTGCATGCATGCCGCTCTGTGCACGATAGCGCGCTTCCACCCTGTCCAGCAAACACGCATTCAGACCACTCCGCGAACAGTTGCAGAGACATGACAGCTGTTCGGGCGCCGACGACCAGCAACCTTGTTGACGGAACGCCGCGGGGAGCAGCGGTTTTCAAAGTTCCCTCCGAGCGCATCTCCGCAGCGGGGCAAGGCCAATCGACAAGATCAGTGCTCAAGATGAAACGCTGCGCGGCGGTGGAATTGCATTCGAGATCAGCATCGATCACGGCGACGGGTTCTTGTCGGCGAAAAGGCGCGTTTTGTCGGATCAACGTACGCGAGCAGCGGAATGTCCGGCAAAGCCTGGACGTTGCCGAACGCTGGTTGCTCTTCGAATTCAAAGCCCAGGGGGTTGGAATGTCACGCACCTGTCACAAGCTGTGGGCTGAGGTCCGTGCCTAGACCGTGGAACGAGTCTCGAACGAATCGCGCCCGAATCGCTGACTCCATCCCTGTCGGAATTCGTTCACGGCCATATCTGGTGGCACTGCCCGAGCTCACCACAAAATCCTGTAAAGGCCGGCAAACGGCTGCAACATACGATCGCCATCGATCACCGGTAGTAGCGCTTGCCCGCAAAATTCGGACTCACGGGGCCTCGGGAACAGCGCGCGCTAGCCCGCATCATTGCGTCTTCATCGTCGCCTTGGCCGGCTGCGGCATCGACATGAACTGCGTTGCCTGCAGGACTCCAAGTCCGATCGGCGTCGGAACGGAGGCACGATAAGGGACCATGATGCGCGTGCCCGCGATGGGAGCGAGCCACATTTCCATATCGCGCAGCTGCATGAGATACTTGATCGCGTAACGGTCGCGAACGTAGCCCGCAATCGGCGAAAAATACACCGCGCAGACCGCGACCAAACCTTGATAGCCCGGCTCCGATCGCACCCGCTCGAGCCGTTTGAAAACGAGCTGAAGGTCGTAGCGCATACGTCCGTCGAAGATCGACAGCGTGCGCTGGCAAGCCTGCGGCGCCAACATGTCGCCGCTGCCGGGGACCCGGATCAACGACGCCGTCATTGGATCCGACACGCCGTGCCGGTGAGCCTCGGTGACGGGAACGCGATCGGGGCTCGCCACGGTCGGCGGATTGGCGGCCAGTTCTTTCACGGTGCCGGCACTGATGACCATTCGTACTTCGTCAGACTTGTCGCCGGTCACGATCCGCGAGGCATAGGTCGAGGGCCCGAGCTGGCCACCGGAAATGGTGCCGCGCGCGGCGCTCTGACCGTGGCCGCTGGCAAAGACCTGCATTAAGCCCGCCGTCGCACCATTGGCCGCCGCGCTGAAATGATCATCGCCAATATCGATGACCCACGCGCCTCGGCCGATCGGCAAACCGCTCAAAGTGACGACGTAACGAGCGTCGAGCTTGCCTTGACCGAAAACCCGGCTCTGCGGGGCACCCGCTATGGTCACCACAAGCGCGGTCACGCCAAGGACAATCGCGCGGCGGGCGAGGCGATATGAGCTCACGAACGCTCCCTGATATCGCGCCATTCTTAGTGAGCCCGCCGGAGCATGGCTAGTCTGTTATGTCCGCGCCCTCGGCGAGCGGCGGCGCGGTTTCCTGCAAGCCTTGGCGCGGCATCTTGGCCCGATCAAGGCGCTTCCCTGCGTTGCGCTGGCGAAAATGTGTCAATGATCTTCGGCAACAGACACTCGGGTTGACGCGTTCTCGAGCTCTGACTATAGCTCCGCTGGCCGCAGGTGATCGGACCGTCCGGTTCGCGGTGCTTGATCGGACCATCTGGCTTGAAGATAGGATTTCTCGATGTCGCGGCAATGCGAACTGACCGGCAAGCGTGCGCAGGTTGGCCATAAGGTGAGCCACTCCAATATCAAGACCAAGCGGCGCTTCCTGCCCAATCTGCTCAACGTCACGCTGATCTCCGACGCGCTCGGCCGGTCTATCAAATTGCGCGTATGCGCAAGCGCGCTGAAAACCGTCGATCATCGCGGCGGGCTTGATGCATTCCTGTTGAAGGCGCGCGACGGTGAACTGTCCGACAAGGCGCTGGAGCTGAAACGACAGATCAGGAAGAAAAGGGCGGCGGCGGCAGCAGAGTGAGCGCCGATGTGCGCGAGAGCCGCAGCATTTCCCCGCGAATGGCGGCGTACGGACGGGCTAGGGCTCGGCCAGCATGAACTGCAATAGCAGCGTGCGCTGAACGGTCGAGAAATTGTCGTCCGAAACGAGCGTGAGGACAGTTTCGCCGCTCGCGCTGCGGTGTACGCTCAAGCCTTCCATATTGTCGATTTCGTAGCCGAGATCGGCATCGAACAGAATGGGACCGTCGACGAGTGCCCCCGGCTTGATGTCGGCGAGCGCGATGCGCCGCATGCGAACGCCCAAGCCGCTGTCCCAGCCAAATCTCCGCTCCAGCAGCAGAACGTCTCCGCCGGGGAGCAGGGCTGCGTCGGTGATGTCGTAGTTCGAATTGCGCTTGACCGCGAAACCGCCGGGCGTGGGTCCGCCAATGAGGAAGGCGCCGATATTGCCGGCCTCGTCCAGGGCGCGCTCCGAGATCGCGATCAGCGTGCCGGCGAGGGGCAAGCCCTTTGGAACGAAGGCCAGCGCTTCGAGACCCCTGTTCGCGGGCAGCGAGCGCAGTGCCGGGGGCAGCTCGATCGGTCGACCGCGGGCGAGTAGCCCCTCCTTACCGTAATTGAACCGGACGATCTGATGCACCCGCTCGATTCCCACGTAGAGCGTGTCGCCATCCACCGCGATCGATTCCGTGTCATACCAACCGCGCGCCGCCAGCGGACGGCCGTCGGCACCGAGGATGGGCGCCATCTCGGCGTCCGCGATCCCGCTCGGCCGCGTGCCCGCGTAAAGAAGCCGGCCGCGAAACCACCAGCCCCTGTCGGTCAAGGAGATGAAATGCGCGCCGTCGGCGGCGACGCGAATGGCGGACAAGCCGCCGAAGTTTTTGTCGGGCGAGCGCAGAACGAGACCGCCGCGGAATTCGAGCAACCCGAACTGGCGACGCGAGGGATCGCGAATGTCGAACCCACTGATCGGCTCGGCTTGAATCTCGATTGCATGCGGCGACGCGGCGGATGGCGAGGTCTGCGCCGCCGCGGGCATGGCGCCGATCAGCCAGGCCGAGGCGATCGCCGCCGTGATCGTCCGTTGGCTTGGACCCGCGAGACCGCAACGCCAGCGGCGCGTGCGGTCGTTCACGCGTCTGCTCTCCGCCGCGGCTCGGGGGATTGCTCGTCGAACAGCTCGGCGAGCTTCTCAGTCATGGCGCCGCCAAGCTCCTCGGCATCGACGATGGTGACGGCGCGACGGTAGTAGCGCGTGACGTCGTGGCCGATGCCGATGGCGATCAGTTCCACGGGCGAGCGAGTCTCGATATCTTCGATGACCCAGCGCAGATGCCGCTCGAGGTAGTTGCCGGGGTTGACCGACAGCGTCGAATCGTCGACCGGGGCGCCGTCGGAGATCATCATCAGGATCCTGCGCTGTTCGCTCCGACCCATCAGCCGCTTGTGCGCCCAATCGAGCGCTTCGCCGTCGATGTTTTCCTTCAGCAGCCCCTCGCGCATCATGAGACCGAGGTTCTTGCGTGCGCGGCGCCAGGGCGCGTCGGCCGACTTGTAGATGATGTGGCGCAGATCGTTGAGCCTGCCCGGATTCGGAGGCTTGCCGGCGGCGAGCCATGCCTCGCGCGATTGGCCGCCCTTCCAAGCGCGCGTGGTGAAGCCCAGAATCTCGACTTTGACACCGCAGCGCTCGAGCGTGCGCGCAAGAATGTCGGCGCAGGTCGCGGCCACCGTGATCGGCCGCCCGCGCATCGAGCCCGAATTGTCGAGCAAGAGCGTGACGACGGTATCCCGGAAGCTGGTTTCTTTCTCGTGCTTGAACGAGAGCGGATGCAGCGGATCGACGATGACGCGCGATAGCCGCGCCGGATCGAGCAAGCCTTCCTCCAGGTCGAACTCCCAGGCGCGGTTCTGCTGCGCCATCAACCTGCGCTGCAGTCGATTGGCAAGGCGCGCGACCACGCCTTGCAAATGCGATAGCTGCTTGTCGAGGTAGCCGCGGAGCCGATCGAGCTCCTCCGGCTCGCACAGGTCCTCGGCTGCAACGGTCTCGTCGTGTTTGATGATGAAGGGCCGATAGTCCGGCCCGCGCGGCTCGTTCTGGCCGTGTCGGCGAGGCCGCCGCGGCTCGGCCGGCGCCTCGGAATCGCCCATCTCGGCGTCGTCGGCCATCTCGGCGGAGAGCGCGTCGGCGGCCTCGGCGGTGGAATCGGACATGTCTTCGCCCGCCACGTCGGCGTCGTCGGTCCGGCTCTGCGTGTCCTCGGCATCGGCGCCCTCGCCGTCTTCGCCGGCGTCGTCCTTGCGGCGGTCTTGCTCTCCCTCCTCGCCTTCCTCCTCGTCCGATTCGGTGCTGCGGTCCTCGCCCATGTCGAGCGCGTCGAGCAGATCGTGAATGGCGTCGCCGAAGCGCGCCTGGTTTTCGATCAGCCGCTCGAGACGATCGAGATCGCGTCCGGCGCGATCCTCGATCAGCGACCGCCACAGGTCGACGATCTTCCTGGCCGCCGCCGGCGGCGCCTGGCCGGTCAAGCGTTCGCGCACCATCAGCGCCACGGCTTCCTCGATCGGCGCGTCCGCGCGGTCGGTCACTTGGTCGAATTTGCCGCGATGGAAGCGGTCGTCGAGCATGGCCGACAGGTTCTTGGCCACGCCGGACATGCGGCGTGCGCCGATCGCCTCGACGCGGGCCTGCTCGACCGCCTCGAACACGGCGCGCGCCTGTTGCCCGCCCGGCACGAGCTTGCGGTGCACCATCGGATCGTGACAGGCGAGCTTGAGCGCGATCGAATCGGCATGGCCGCGCACGATCGCGGCCTCGTGCACGTTGAGCTTGCGCGGCGGCTCGGGCAGCCGCGCCTTGCCGGCGACGATGCCTGGGCGTTCGGCGGCAAACGCGACTTCGAGCTCGGGCTTGCGCGCGATCGCGCGCAGGCATCCCGTGACCGCCCGCTTGAACGGCTCGGTCGGGGATTCTTTCGAGGGATTTCTTGGCCTGATGTTCGATGCCATCACAGGCTCAAAGGCACGGCGGATCGCTCAAGTCAGCGCGACATTGACCGACGATTCCGGCAACTCCATTCCGAAACAGCGCTGATAGAACTCGGCGACGATCGGCCGCTCCAGCTCGTCGCACTTGTTGAGAAAGGTCAGCCTGAAGGCGAAGCCGATGTCTTTGAAGATGTCGGCGTTCTCCGCCCAGGTGATCACGGTGCGCGGGCTCATCACGGTGGAAATGTCGCCGTTCATGAAGGCGTTGCGGGTAAGGTCGGCGACCCGCACCATCTTGCCGACCACGTCGCGGCCCTGATCGGTGCGATAGTGCTTCGCTTTGGCGAGCACGATGTCGACTTCGTTGTCGTGCGGCAGATAGTTGAGCGTGGTGACGATCGACCAGCGATCCATCTGCGCCTGGTTGATCTGTTGCGTGCCGTGATAGAGGCCGGAGGTATCGCCAAGGCCGACCGTGTTCGCGGTCGCGAACAGGCGGAATGCCGGATGCGGCCTGACCACGCGACTCTGGTCGAGCAGCGTGAGCCGGCCGGAGGATTCCAGCACCCGTTGGATCACGAACATCACATCGGGACGGCCCGCATCATATTCGTCGAAACAGAGTGCCACGTTGTGCTGGTAGGCCCACGGCAGAATTCCGTCGCGGAACTCCGTCACCTGGAGCCCGTCGCGAAT